>NZ_JBVJLD010000066.1:0-42477 GCF_055584905.1 Kitasatospora sp. NPDC088742
CCAGCACTGCCCACTGGGCGTCCGTCAGATCTCCCCGAGCCATGGATCAAGATCATCGCATGACCTTGATCCACTTCTGAAACAGGCCCTAGTACTGAACCGTGACGAAATCCGGGCTGGACCAGCCCTAAACAAGGTTGTTCGCACCCGGTTACGTTGCGTAGGGTCATGGGATGTTTGTGCAGGTCAAGGTCGGTTTCCGCGTAGAGGTAGGTGTCCACAATGCAGCCGGACTCGCCGTATGGCGATCATGTCCGAATCTCGATGCTGTTGCTGGGCAAGCCTTCGTCGGAAGCTGGGCGGAGATCCTGACCGCGCTCGAACTCGTCGGCCGCCTGGTCGGCCCGATGGTGCCCGCCGCCGGGGCACATGGCTACCGGGTGACGATCCGCCACGACCTGCCCGCCGGGGTGATGCTCGGCATGGCCGAGTGGGCAAGGTCCAACGAGACCGGCCGCTGGCTCCCCGCCCTCCTCTGGGCCGCCGGGGACCACGGCGCCCCGATCGCGGTGGCCCCGGAGGCAGCCTGATCGCCGGCTCCGCCAGGACGCCGGAGACCCCGCTGCTCCGCGGCAGAGCGGCGGGGCCCTCGGCGTCAGTAGATCGGGTAGCCGCCCTGGAGGTATCGAGCCCGCCCGTCCGCCAGTGCTTCCAGGGCAGCGTCGTAGCGCGGCTGCAACCGGGGGCGGAGTAGTGCCCGTGCAGCCCCAGGCTCCATCATCGCCACCTCCACCAACTCATCGTCATGGGGCCGCAGTTGCGCGGCCTGCGTGTCCGATAGATGCCCAGCATCGAAGATGAACGAGACCTGGTCGTCCCACGGGCCATGTGGCGGCACCCAGTCCACCACCAGCAGTTGGCGCGGCGTTAGGTCGAGCCCGAGCTCCTCCCGTACCTCCCGGCTTCCTGCGTCTGCGGGTGGTTCGTTGGCCTCTGCCATCCCGCCTGGGAGATCCCAATCTGGTTTGTAGGTCGGGTTAACGATCAGTACGCGGCCACTTTGGTCTCGGATGATCATGTCGACGGCAACGCGCTTGCGTGGTTGCTTGGCGTTGCCCTCAGCCAGATACGCGTTCCAGGCTTCCGGATCGTCAGGCGTGGGTGGGGTCCTCAAGGGCGGTTCCTCCCCTTGGCTGTGGCATGAGGTCAGCGAGCAGCAGCGCCCGTGTGCGGCGTGCTTCGTCGAATCGTGCCAGATACTCACGAACAGGGGCGTAGGCGGCGTGCTGGCTGAGCTGAATGCGCAGGTCGTCAAGCTGCCGAACTACACGGACAGATCCCATGGTTGGGCTGGTTGCGAGAAGCTGGACGCTGACTTCCAGAGCAGCATCGAGGTCGCCCTGCCGAACTTGCAGCTCAGCGAGGGTGATCCGACTGAGGGCCAGGGAGCGAGCCCGGCCCTCCTCTCTCAGACTCACTGCCTGCTCGGCGAAGCTGAGCGCTGGTCCAAGACTCCCCAAGTCTCCAAAGACCAAGGCTGATTCACTGGCGAGGGTTGCGCGATCGAAGGGCGAGAGCCATGGGTGCTCATCGTCGGCTCCAAGTTCAAGGGAGGTAGCGGCCTGGTCTAGTGATGCGGTCGCGGATCCGTACTGACCTGTCGCAGCGAGGGCACGGGCGTGCATCGTGTGCAATCGGGCCATGAGGCTCGGAAGGTGGGGGCCGGAACGGGCCAACTCCACCCCGACCACCGCCCAGTGCGCGGCTTCGCCGGGATCGCCGGCCTGTAGCGCAAGGTGGCTGCTACTTGCCGCGACATGAGCAGCCAGCGGTAGATCGCCAGAGGTCCGAGCGAGTGGCAGCGCCTTGGAGAAGTGCGCTGCCGCTAGCCCGTCGTGACCTGAGTCGTGGGCCATCCACCCAGCCATCTCGGTGAGCGCGGCAGCCGCCCCGAACACAGCAGGCCCGGATGCTCCGTCAACCAGACGCGGAGCCACACTGACTGTTAGGTGCCTGACCACAGCGCTGTAGAGGCGTCCACCTCCGGCCTGTCGATCGGCGTTCCGGAAGGCGTCCATCGCCGAGAGGTCATCCGCATCGGCAAGCAGTTCGCCTAGCGGTGCCTGATGTGGCGTCTCGGGTGCTGCCTCCCACGAACGGCGGGCGAGGCCCAACAGGCCGCCGGGGATATGGAAGGCGTCGGCGATCTGCTCGAACATCGAGAGCTTCTCAACCCGAACACGGCCGTTCATGTAGTCGTAGAGCCGTCCTTGGCCGACCCCTGCCGCCGTCGCGATGCGACGCGTGCTGATACCTCGGCTGTTGAGCAGCTTGAACAGTGCCCCCATGTCTCGGGTCCGAAGGATGGACAGCAAGCGTTCATCGCTGAGCATCCCCGACACAACATCGCGCGGGTCCGGTAGTTGCTGGTCCACTGGTTCGCTCCCCTGGCATGGTGCTCCGATCGTAAACCCACCCTGAGTGCGCAGACTCCAACCTGGAGTCACCACCTTGGAGTCCTGGAGACAGGCAGCATCACCGTTGAATTGGCACCAGTCGAGATGCGAGACGCGAGGTGCATCGTGGGTGATTCGTTGTTCTCCTGCATCACACGGGAGCAGCGCAGGCAGGCGCAGCAAGCGCTTGACGAACTGCAAGAAGCGGCGACTGCTGCCGGATGTGCGCTGCCCACGCTGGGAGTTGACCCGGTGGCACGGATCGGCGGAGCGCCGTTGATCGACCTGGGCCGGGCCCGGCCGGACGTGATCATGCGACTTGCCGAGGTCATCCGGGCGGGCACGATCGCTCTCGCAGAGATGCCGCTGACCGCCGAGGAGGTGGCCGCCAAGATCGAGGCCGAGATGGCTCCGGCGTGGGACCGGGCACGGAAGGTTGCCCGAGGCCGAACGAACCTCCGATCCCAGCTCGACCGGTCCCGGCGGTCGGCATGACCCGGGTGACGCTGGTCTCCGGTGTGCTGGTGCTCGGCATCGGCGCGGGACCGGCCGGGGTCGCCCTCGGCATCGCCATGGCGCAGCCGACCAGCGCGCGAAGTTGGGTGCTGTGCTTCGTGGCCCTGTCGCTCGCCATGATCGGTACCGCGTTCGGTCCCGACTGGGCCGAGGGGTGGCAGCGACGACGCCGGGCGCGTGCCGCGCTGGCCCGGGGTGCCTCGGTGAGACCGAACGACTGAACTCCCGTCCCCTGCCTGCGTCCTGGTGCGGCAGGTGCGGACGGGTTGGCCCCGCTGCTGGTGTGAGCAGCAGCGTGCGGGCCGATGGCCCCCGCCGGGGCTCACCGGACTCTCGGGCGGTCCGGCCGGTGGGGGCCACCACCAGACTCCCCGGGGCTGCCGCGTTCCTCTTGGCGGTATCCCTGGGGCTCCAACTCCCGTCCCGGGTGCTCATTCACACCGACGGCCCGGGGCGGGGCCTACACAATCACTACTCCAGTGGGGAACTCCCTTGACGCACAACGAGATTGAGCACGACAAGCAGCCCCGGCGCCGCCTCGGCTGCGTGGTGCTGATCACCCGCGCGGACACCGGGGCCGTGCTCATGGTGCAGACCACGTACAAGGACCGGCCGATCCTGCCCGGTGGCGGCGCGCACGAGGGTGAGCGGATCGCCGACGCTGCGGCGCGGGAACTGTTGGAGGAGACCGGCCTGCGCCGGGACCTGACGCACATTCTCGCGGTCGACCAGATGGAGGCGAACACGGCGACCGGTGCCAACGAGGGTGTGAACGTCGTGCTCGACGGCGGGGTACTGACCGCCGAGGAAGCCGACGGGCTGTCCATCCCGGCCACGGCGCGTGACGAGATCCGAGAGTTGGTGTGGCTCAAGCCGTCGCAGTTCCCCGGCAAGCTCGCCACCTACCAGGCCGACCGCATCGGATACGCGCTCGACGCCCGCGAGGCCGGTCACGGGCTGCCGGTCCTGTTCATCGGCGAGCCGGCGGGAGTCCGCGCCGCATGAGCGACAACGACCAGGCCGCCAAGCCGAAGCAGGCCCCTAAGCCGCCGAAGCAGCAGGACCCGCCGCACCGGTCCGGCAGTTCGACCGTGACCGTCTACCGGGCCTGACACAGACTCCCGGACCGGCGGACGGTTGGGCAGATGCCCCCGCCGGCTCGGGTCCGCTGTTCCCCGATGTGGAGTTCACGCCTGCACACAGGCGCCGTCAGACGTGACCGTGTACTGCGCAGGCCCGTTCTCCCGTCCGCCCGACGGGGTGCCCCCTGGCAGGGGTGAGGAACAGCACCACCGCCCGCTCTGGCCGTACCCCCCTCGGCCAGGGCGGGCGGTACCTCGCACCACTGCACGACCCCGCGCGCCTCCCGCGCCGGGTTCCGTCCACTGTGAGGAGTCACCATCATGGGTACGCCCCCGAAGAACCCGCCGCCCGGCCCCGGGCCGATGCCGCCGGACACGAAGACGGACACCACGCACACCAAGTAGCCACCACCAGGAGGGTATGACCATGGCATGGGGAACGGGTAAGGGCGGAAGTAGCGGCGGCGGATCGGGCGGCAACGACGGCGGAGGAGGCAAGCACGGGGGCAAGAAGGACCCGGGTACCGCCGCCCCGAACCCCGACAGCCAGAAGAGCAAGCCGGAGCCGAAGCACAAGTGACGACCACTCAGCACGACGAGCAGGAGCAGACTGCCGCGCGTAGTCTGCTCCGCTCCATCGCTACCGAACTCGGCCACGACGTGGCCCCCGAGTGGGCTGCGGCAGCCATGGCCGTGCCCCGGACGAAGTTCCTCCCCGATCGGATCTGGCTCGACCACGGTGACGGCCTGGTGCCGTGCGACCGTGCGACGGACCCCGCCGGCTGGGCTGCTGCCGCCTACGCCAATTCCCCGGTCGTGACGCAGGTCAACGACGGGAAGGACCCCGACGGCGAACCGTGGCCGTCGTCTTCCGCCTCGGCCCCGGCGATCGTGTTCCGAATGCTGGAGATGCTCGACCTTCACCCGGGGATGACGGTGGAGGAGGTCGGGACCGGTACCGGGTTGACCGCCGCGTACATGAGTCACCGCGTCGGCGCCGAGAATGTGGTCAGCATCGAGGTCGACCCGCAGGTGACCGCGGTCGCCCGCTCCAACCTGGCAAGCGTCGGCCTAAGCCCCGAGGTGGTCTGTGGAGACGGCACTCGGGGGTGGGGCCTCCGGGCCCCGTACGACCGGATCTCGGCTACCTGCGCCCTGCGGGACATCCCGAGTGCACTGCTCGCGCAGGTCAAGCCCGGCGGGAAGCTCCTCACCCCCTGGGACAACCCCTGGGTCTGCTGGGGCCTACTGCTGCTCGACGTGGCCGAAGACGGCTCTGCGGAAGGGCGATTCAGTCCGCACAGCGCGTTCATGCTCGCCCGAGGGCAGCGCACGGATCTCCGAATCTACCGGGACGTTGTTCGCGACGACCACATGCCGGATGAAGCGGTCACCACCCTTCCCGTGTTCGAGATCGCCGATGACCGGTGGGACCTCGGGTTCACCCTCGGCGTTCACCTCGGCAACGTCTGGAAGACGTGGCACGACGACCCCGACGTTGACGGAGTCGCCCGCCGGCTCTGGCTCGCCACCACCGATGCCAAGTCCTGGGCAGCCGTGGACTGGGCCGGGGAGGGCGCCGAGGGGTTCACCGTCTGGCAGTACGGGCCCCGGCGTCTGTGGGATGAGGTGGCCGAGGCGCACGCCTGGTGGCTCGCCAACGGGCAGCCGGGGCCGGACCGCTTCGGCCTGACCGTCACCCCTGACGGAACGCACCGCTACTGGCTCGACAAGCCGGAGACCGCAGTGCACCCGCACGGCTAAGGCGGGAGACCGGGGTGCGGCGTCTCCTGCGACTACACCCCCCGCCTCCTATGTGCCCTCAGCCCCGTCCTACCGGTCACCACTGGTCGGACGGGGCTCTGCCATCCCCTCAGCAGATACGAGTTTCGTATCTACCCCTGTCCGATAATCGGACGGAGGCTGCCGATCTTCGGACGCTGCCGCGCCCGGCACCACATACGTCCCCCGCCCCCGCAGCGTCTCCACCAGGCCGTCAGCCCGCAGTACGGCGAGGCCCTTGCGCACGGTTTCCCGGGCCACGTTGAAGCGGGCGGCCAGGTCCGGCTCCGACGGCAGGGGGCCGTCCGCCCCGTAGGCCCCGGCCCGGATCTCATCCGCCAGGCGTGCGGCCAGTTGCTCCGCAGTACTCAAGCGGGACCGACGGTCGAAGGGTGGTTCTGCCATGGGGCAAAGCGTAGTCGGGACACGGCAAACCGCAGTAAGCAGACAGGGACTAGACAAGCTGTAGACAAGTAGGAGACAAGTGACCTACGGTGGCGGTGCAAACACAAAACCCCCGGCTCCGGATTAGGGCCGGTGCCGGGGGCAGTCAGCTGGTTAGGAGCCGACAGTGTTCTACGTTATCGCCTATGGGCTGCTCTGGGTTCTCCGGGCCTGGATTCCCCGCCGTCGACCGCGCCGCGCACCCGCGACGACCGCCCGGCCGCCCATCCCGGCTAACGCCGGATACCGATTCCCCGCCTGGCCCCACACCCCCACGCCACCCGAGGATCGGTTCGCCCAGGGCCTCCCCGACGAGTTCGGCACTGACTACCTACGCCCCTACGTGCGGGAGATCCCGGTCGGACCCACCACGGGTAAGAGCCGCCGCTACTACCCCGGCGCCTGGATGCCCGAGCTGGATGCAATGGAGGCGGACTTCCACGCCCGGGAGGCGCAGCGCACAGCGGAGGGCATCGTCACGAGCTGGGCCGCCAGGGCAGGCCTCCCCGACCCCCGCCACTGGCTGGGGGACGCCGTCGACGAGACTGGCTGCCTGGCGGGTGCATGGTGACCGCCTCGGCCGAAGGTGCGCAGCAGGCAGAGGCCCGGCCTATCAAGGGGACCTGTTGCCTGTGCGGCACCGCCACGGACGTGACGGTGGTAGCCCACTCAGAGCGCGCGAGCGCTCCACCACGGCCCCTGTGGGGCTGTGCCGACTGTGCACCGGCCCTTGAGGCAATCATGTCCCGCTAGGCCCCGCAGAGCCCCCGTCAGGACCTCCTGGCGGGGGCTCTGGCGCTTGGTCAACTCCCCTGCTCAAGGCGGCAGATGGGCGACTCCTGATAACATGTAGGCCTGACGGGGATGAGGTGCACGCTGCCCGGGCCGCAGGAGCCCGCGCAGACCGCCAGACGGCCCGTCAGTTCGGCCTCCCCGGCGGCCGCGAAGGCCCCGGCCTCCTCGTTGCGGACGTGCACCCACTCGATGCCCTCGGTCCGCCGGATCGCGTCCACCACCGGGTTGAGGCTGTCCCCCACCACCCCGTAGACCCGCTCCACCCCGGCCTCCCGGAGCACCTCCACCATCTGCTCGGCCACGCTGCTGCCCACAGGTTCACCCGCTCTCGTCGGACGGTACGTCAGGGACCCGCGCGGCTATTCGGCCGCGAGGTGGGTGGAGGGCTCGACGCCGCTGCCGACGGCCGGGCCGGCGCTCTGCTGGCGGCGGGCCGGTTCGCGGCCGGGGGGCTGGACGCAGCGTTCGACGGGGGTGGGGACGGCCATCGGGCGGGAGGCGGGGCGGCCGGGTTCGACGCGTAGGGGTTCGCCCTCGTGCAGGACGGTCATCGGGTTGCCCCGGCGCAGGGTGTAGGTGGTGCGGGTGTGGGTGATCTCGACGTGCAGCAGGTTGCCCCGGACCACCATGGCGAAGGCCAGGCGGCGCAGGCCGGCGGGCAGCCGGGGGCGGAAGGAGAGGTGTTCGGCGTGGTCGCGCAGGCCGCCGAAGCCGGCCACCAGGGCCAGGCAGGCGCCGGCCAGCGAGGCCATGTGGAGGCCGTCGCGGGTGTTGCCGCCGAGGTCGTGGAGGTCCATCAGGGCGGCTTCGGCGGTGTAGTCGTAGGCCAGGTCGAGCTGGCCCACCTCGGCCGCGATGACCGCCTGGGTGCAGGCGGAGAGCGAGGAGTCACGGACCGTCAGGCGCTCGTAGTAGGCGAAGTTGCGGGCCTTCTGCTCGTCGGTGAAGGCGTCCCCGCGCACCTGCATGGCCAGCACCAGGTCGGCCTGCTTGACCACCTGCTTCCGGTACAGGTCGAAGTACGGGTAGTGCAGCAGCAGCGGGTACTTCTCCGGCGGGGTGGCGTCGAAGTCCCAGAACTGGTGGTCGGTGAAGCCGTCGGCCTGCGGGTGCACGCCGAGCTTCTCGTCGTAGGGGATGTACATGGCCCGGGCGGCGTCCCGCCAGGCGGCGGTCTCCTCGGTGCCGACGCCGAGCGCGGCGGCCTCCACCTGGTGGCGGGCGGCGGCCTCGGCGGCGGCGCGCAGGTTGGTCTGCGCCATCAGGTTGGTGAAGACGTTGTTGTCGGCCACCGCGCTGTACTCGTCCGGGCCGGTGACGCCCTCGATCCGGAACCGCCCGGCCGCGTCGTGGTGGCCGAGCGAGCGCCACATCCGGGCCGTCTCCACCAGCAGCTCCAGGCCGTGGGTGCGTTCGAACTCCACGTCCCCGGTGGCCCGTACGTAGCGGGCCACCGCGACGGCGATGTCGGCGCCGATGTGGAAGGCGGCGGTGCCGGCCGGCCAGTAGCCGGAGCACTCCTCACCGCGGATCGTCCGCCAGGGGAACACCGCTCCGGCCAGGCCGAGTTGGGCCGCCCGGTCGCGGGCCAGCGGGAGGGTGGTGTGCCGCCAGCGCAGGGCCTGCTTGACCGCCTCGGGCAGGCAGTAGGTGAGCACCGGGAGGACGAAGGTCTCGGTGTCCCAGAAGCTGTGCCCGTCGTAGCCGGGGCCGGTCAACCCCTTGGCGGGGATGGCCCGTTCCTCGCTCCGGGCACCGGCCTGGAGGACGTGGAAGAGGGCGAACCGGACGGCCTGCTGGAGCTCCACGTCCCCCTCGATCTGGACGTCGCTGGTCTCCCAGAACTCCCGTAGGTAGTCCCGTTGTTCGGCCACCAGCCCGTTCCAGCCGGTGTACCGCGCGGCGGTCAGCGCGGCCTCCACCTGGTCCCGGACGGCGGGCAGCGAACGGGTCGCGGACCAGCCGTAGGCGGTGAACTTGGTGAGCCGCAGCTCCTCCCCGGGCTTCAGCACGGTGGTGACGCTGATCCGGGCCTGGTCCTCCTCGCACTCGCCGATGACGTCGAAGCCGTCGGGGCCCTCGATCACGTGGTCCATCCCGACCGCCACCCGCTGGCCGCTGTACCGGGTGCGGTGCACCAGCACCGCCTTCGTCCCGGAGGCCGAGGCCGCCTCGGCGATCAGCGGGGCCTCCAGCACGGCGGCGGCCCTCGGGTCGGCCTCCTGGCCGCCGGGCAGCTGCTCGTTGGCCACCAGCTCGGACTGGAGCACGATCCGCACCGGCCCGTCCACGGCGGTCACCCGGTAGTCCACCGAGGCGACCGCCCGCTGGGTCAGCGAGACCAACCGGGTGGAGACCACCTTGACGGTCCGTCCGGCCGGGGAGGTCCACTCCGCCTCGCGCCGCAGCAGTCCGTCCCGGAAGTCCAACCGGCGCTGGTGGCTGCGGAGTTCGCCGTAGCGCAGGTCGAAGGGCTCGTCGTCGACCAGCAGCCGGATGATCTTCCCGTTGGTGACGTTGATGACGCTCTGGCCGGACTCGGGGTAGCCGTAGCCGCCCTCCGCGTAGGGCAGCGGGCGCAGCTCGAAGACGCCGTTCAGGTAGGTGCCGGGCAGGCCGTGCGGCTCGCCCTCGTCGAGGTTGGCGCGCAGGCCGATGTGGCCGTTGGAGAGTGCGAAGAGCGACTCGGAGCGGGCCATCGCGGCCAGGTCGAGGCCGGTCTCCAGGACGCCCCAGGGGTCGACGGCGAAGCTGCTGTGCGCGGTCATCCGTGGTCCTCCTGCGTCGGGATCAGCTCGGCCAGGTCGTCCACCACCAGGTCGGCGCCGTGCTCGCGCAGCGCGTCGGCCTGCCCCGTGCGGTTCACCCCGACCACGGTGCCGAAACCTCCGGCCCGGCCGGCCGCGACCCCGGCCAGCGCGTCCTCGAAGACGGCGGCCCGTCCCGGCTCGGTGCCCAGCGCCTTCGCGGCGGCCAGGTAGGTGTCGGGGGCGGGCTTGCCCGGCAGGTGGTCCCGCTGGGCCGCCAGGCCGTCCACCACCACGTCGAAGAGGCCGTCGATGCCGGCCGCGCGCAGCACGTCCCGGCAGTTGGCGCTGGAGGAGACCACGGCCCGGGGCAGGCCGAGCGCGGCCAGCCGGTGCAGGTACGCCACCGAGCCCTGGTAGGGCTGCACGCCCTGCTCCTCGATCAGGCGCAGCACGGTCTCGTTCTTGGCGTTGCCCAGCCCGGCCACGGTGCGGGTGCCGGGCGGGTCGTCCGGGGTGCCCTCGGGGAGGGTGATGCCGCGGGCCGCCAGGAAGGTGCGGGTGCCGTCGAGTCTCGGGCGGCCGTCCACGTAGGTGTCGTAGTCGGCGACGGGGTCGAAGGGCACGAAGGCGGCGCCGGTGCGGCCGGCCTCCTCGCGCAGGAAGGCGTCGAACATGTCCTTCCAGGCGGCCGCGTGCACCTTGGCCGTCTGGGTCAGCACGCCGTCGAGGTCGAACAGGAACGCATGGATGTGGTCCGGAAGCCCCAGCATGGCTGTCAGTCTGGCCCGAATGACACGGGAAACCGCCCATTCGCGGCGTTTCTGGCGCGTCGCGAACGGGCGGTGTCCGGATCCGGTCGCCCGGCCCGACGGTCCGTCACATCGGGTTGGGCTTCAGCAGGGCGAAGACCGCGCCGTCCCGGTCCTGCACCAGCGCGTTGCGGCCCCACGGGTAGTCGGTGGGCGGCTCCAGCACGGTGCCGCCGGCCTTGACCAGGG
Source organism: Kitasatospora sp. NPDC088742 (assembly GCF_055584905.1). Taxonomy (NCBI): domain Bacteria; kingdom Bacillati; phylum Actinomycetota; class Actinomycetes; order Kitasatosporales; family Streptomycetaceae; genus Kitasatospora; species Kitasatospora sp. NPDC088742. Next base: position 10,764 of record NZ_JBVJLD010000066.1, read on the forward strand.
CGTCCACGGTGGAGTCGGTGTCGTCCACGCCGAAGTAGGTGCGCCAGTGCGGCGGCGTCCCGGGCGGGTCGCCCGCCAGCGTGGTGACGCCGCCGCTGCTCTTGCCGTTGACGTTGAACGACAGGTACTCGGGCATCTGCTCCATCGGGGCGATCTGTACCCCGAAGACGGCGTTGTAGAACACCCCGGCCGCGTCCGGCGCGGGCGTGCGCAGCTCGTTCCAGACCACCGCCCCGGCCTCGCCCCAGACGCCCGCGCCCTGGAACTCCAGCGCCTGCCAGACCCCGAACACCGCACCGGTCGGGTCGGCCGCCACCAGCATCCGGCCGATGGTGCCGACGTCCATCACCGGGAAGATCACCGTCCCGCCGTTGTCCCCGATCGCGGTCAGGGTGGCGTCCGCGTCGTCGGTGGACAGGTAGGTGGTCCAGTTCGGCGGCACCGGCGGCTGCCCGGGCTCCGTCGGCACCGGCCCCATCACCCCGGCCACCGGCCGGCCGTTCAGGTCGCAGACCGCGTACCCGCCGAACTCCTCCGGCCCGACCTGCCCCTGCCACCCGAGCAGGTCCCGGTAGAAGTCCAACGCCGCCTGCTGGTCCTTCGACGTCAGGTCCACCCAACAGGGCGTCCCGACCGCATACGGTTCCGTCACCTCGACCATCCGCACATCTCCTCTCCAGAGCCGACCCCCGCGCCCCACCCTCACCGCCCCGCGTGAGTGGCGCCACCGGAGCCGGGCCGCCCGTGGCGGGGCGTCGTGACATCCGTCATGCGGTTTCACCAACGGGTGGCACTGCCTCAGGGGGCTTGCCGGGCGGGATTCTTGAGGGGTCGGAGAGTGGCGGGCGCGGACAACGGGGAGTGGTCATGGCGGTCATCGAGGGCACGAAGGTCCAGCAGCAGCAGGTGCAGGGCGGGAACGCGTGGGCGGGGCTGAAGCCGCTGGTGGTGGATGTGGCGGTGCCGCTGGGGACGTACTACCTGGCGCACTCGGTGCTGGGGGTGGGGCTGGTGGCCTCGCTGGCGGTGGCGAGTGCGGTGCCGGTGGTGCGGACGGTGGCGGGGCTGCTGCGGGACGGGCGGGTGAACGCGCTGGCGGTGGTGATGCTGGTGGCGAACGTGGCCGGGATCGTACTGTCGATGATGTCGGGGGACGCCCGGCTGATGATGGTCAAGGACGCGCTGCTGAGCAGTGTGGTCGGCGGCTCGATGATCGTGACGGCGCTGCTCGGGCGGCCGCTGATGACGGCGGGGATGAAGCCCTTCGTCGTGAAGGGGCGGGCCGAGCGGGAGGCGGCCTGGGAGCGGCTGATGGCCGGCTCGGCCGCGTTCCGGCGGGACGAGCGGAGCTTCTCGCTGGCCTGGGGCTCGGTGCTGGTGGCGGAGTGCGCGGCCAAGGCGGTCCTCGCCTACGTGCTGCCGGTGGAGACCATGGTCTGGCTGGGCACCGTGATGCTGGTGGTCGCGATCGTGCTGGGCTGCGTGGCCGGCAACCGCTTCGCGGAGCGGATGGCCAAGCGGGTCATCGCCGAGGCCGGGCGGGTCTGAGCGAGTCCGAGCCGGAGGACGGAGCGGGTCCGGACCACCCACGGGGGTGGTGGTCCGGACCCGCTCACACGTGTTGACGCCGCGTCAGAGTTCGACGGTCACCTGGTAGTCGGTGACCCAGGTGTCGAACTCGATCAGCCGCTCCAGCACGGCGCGGGCGCTCCACGGGCCGCCCATCGCGTAGGAGCCGACCGGCCGGTCCAGCAGTTTGCGGACGTCCTGCTCGTCGACGATCCGGAAGACCGGGGCGCCGGGCACCAGGATCTCCGACACCCTTTCGCGCAGGGCGATTTCGTAGCCCCGGTCCTGGGTGGAGGGGTACGGGTTCTTCTTGCGGTCCAGCACCTCGTCGGGCAGCAGGCCGCGCATCGCGGCGCGGAGCAGGCTCTTCTCCCGGCCGTCGAAGCTCTTGAACGCCCACGGGGTGTTGTAGACGTACTCGACCAGCCGGTGGTCGGTGAACGGCACCCGGACCTCCAGGCTGACCGCCATGCTCATCCGGTCCTTCCGGTCGAGCAGGAAGTTCTCCCAGCGGGTGAGGTTGAGGTAGGTCAACTCCCGCATCCGGGCCTCGAGTCCGGTCTCGCCGGGAAGCCTCGGCACCTCGGCGAGGGCGTCCTGGTAGCGCTGCTTGACGTACTCGGTGAGGCCGAGCCGGTCCCAGAGGCCGACCTCGCGCAGGGCGCCGATGCCGCCGGCCTGCTCGAAGGGGTGGTGCCAGGGGAAGGTGTCGCCCTCGACGGCGCCCGGGTCGTGGAACCAGGTGTAGCCGCCGAAGAGTTCGTCCGCGGCCTCGCCGGAGAGGGCGACCGTCATCCGCTCCTTCAGGGCCCGGCAGAGCAGCAGCAGCGAGTACTCCATGTCGCCGGTGGAGACCGGCAGGTCCTGGGCCCGGAGCACCTGGGCGCGGACGTCCTGGTCCAGCACGTCGGCGCTGTCCAGCTCCACGACGATGTGCTCGGCGCCGACGTGCTCGGCCACCTGGACCGCGAACGGGGTGTCCGGGTCGGCCCACTGGACGTTCTTGGTGAAGCGCTGCTCGTGGCCGGTGAAGTCCACCGAGAAGGCCCGGATCGGCTCGGTGACGCCCTGCTTGGCCAGCGCCCGGGCCGCGAGCGCGGTGACGGCGCTGGAGTCCAGGCCGCCGGAGAGCAGGGTGCCGACGGTGACGTCGGCGACCAACTGCCGCTCCACGATGTCCTCCAGGAGGCCGCGCACGGTGGCGACGGTGGTCTCCAGGTCGTCGGTGTGCGGGGTGGCCGTCAGCTCCCAGTAGGCCGACTCGGTGCGGCCGGCCCGGGAGAACTTCAGCACGGTGGCGGGCAGCACCTCGTACATGCCCTTGAAGACCGCGTGGCCGGGCGTCTTGACGATGGAGAAGACCTCCCGGAGGCCGTCGGCGTCCACCACGGCCTCGGCCTCGGGGTGGGCCAGGATCGCCTTGGGCTCGGAGCCGAACAGCACGCCGTCCGCGGTCGGGTAGTAGTAGAGCGGCTTGACGCCCATCCGGTCCCGGACCAGCAGCAGTTCCTCGGTGCGGGCGTCCCAGATGACGAAGGCGTAGATGCCGTTCAGCCGCTCCGCGAAGGCCTCGCCCCACTCCAGGTAGGCGTGCAGCACCACCTCGGTGTCGCTGGTGGTGCGGAACTCGTGGCCCAGGCCGGACAGTTCGTCCCGCAGCTCGCGGAAGTTGTAGACCTCGCCGGTGTAGCTCAGCACCACCTGCTCGCCGGGTGCCGCGGCGTCCCCGACCGTCATCGGCTGACGGCCGCCCTCCAGGTCGATGATGGCCAGCCGGCGGTGGCCCATCTGGGCGTGCGGCGCGCTCCACAACCCGCCCGCGTCCGGCCCCCGGCACACCATCGTCTCGGTCATCGCCTCCGCGATTCCCGTCTCCGCGGAAATGTCGCGTCCGAAGCACACCCAACCGGCCAGACCGCACATCGGCAGTCCTCCTCATCCTCAGAATTGGTCCCGCGTAGGCAATTCACGTTCAGGAGACGGTCACCGCGTCGTTGAGCAGAACGTGGCGGGTGAGCTGCACCCGGGAGGCCACGCCGAGTTTCGCGAACGCGTGCCGCAGGTGCGAGTCGACCGTGTGCGGCGAGACCACCAACTCCTGTGCCACCGCGCGGTTGCTCAGGCCGAGGGCGACCAGCCTGGCCACCCTGAGCTCGGCCGGGGTGAGCGACGGCCAGCCGTGCCGCGCGCGGGCCGGGCGGGCCCGGCGTCCGTTGTCCTTGGTCTTCACGATCGCTCTTCCCCCGTTTTCCCGGCGGTATCCGACACCTGAATCCTGCCGGTCGGGAGAATGCCGGACAAGGCGCTCCGGGTCATACCGTTAGGTGCTCGAAATGTGGTCAGGTGAGGACGAACTACGTCAGGTCGAAAGGGAAATGCGAATGCGGAGGGAGCGCGTGCTCCCTCCGCATTCGCGAATACCGGTGACGTGGCGTCAGGCGGTGGCGCCGCCGTCGATGACGTGGTCGTGGCCGACCACGAAGCTGGCGTCGTCGGAGGCCAGCCAGAGCACCGCCTTGGCGATCTCCGCCGGGTCGGCGACCCGGCCCAGCGGGACGGTCGGCGCGAGGCGGGCGTCGCGCTGCTCGCGGGTCTCGCCCGGCAGGTAGGACATCGGGGTGTCGATCGGGCCGGGGCTGATCGAGTTGATCCGGACGCCGTGCTGGATCGCTTCCAGCGCGGCGGTCTTGGTCAGGTAGGAGACGCCGGCCTTGGAGGTGGAGTACGCCGCCATGTTGGCCAGCCGCCAGTGGGCGCCCAGGTTGGAGGCGGTGTTGACGATGGCGCCGCCGCCGTTGGCGCTCATGTGGGCGATCTGGTGCTTGAGGGCGAAGAACACGCCGGTCAGGTTGACCGCGATGGAGTCGTGCCAGGCCTGCTCGTCGTGCTCGGCGATCGGGGTGCCGCCGCGGAGGATGCCGGCGTTGTTGAAGGCCACGTGCAGGCCGCCGTGGTGGGTGACGGCGTGCTGCACCGCGGCGGCCAGCGAGGCGGAGTCGGCGACGTCGACCAGCACGCCGCTGGCCTTGCCGCCCTCCTCCTCGATCAGCTTCACGGTCTCGTTGACGCCGTCCTCGTTGCGGTCGGCGACCACCACGGTGGCGCCCTCCCGGGCGAAGGCCAGGGCGGCGGTGCGGCCGACGACACCGGCGGCTCCGGTGACCATGACGACCTTGTCGGTGAAGCGAGCGGACATGGGAACACTCCTTGGGTTGGTTGCGCCGGGGGCGCGGGGCTCTGCTGATGTGCGGCTCCGCCGCGGGGCGTGCAGGGGTACGGCAGCACGTGCAACTGGCTGACGTGCCCCGATCTAGCGGTGGTCCGCCTTCCGTACTCGCGCAGTTCCTCGCGCCCCTAGCAGTGCCAGGGCGGAGGCCACCGCGAGGGTGGCTGCGGCGAGGAGGAAGGCGAAGGCGTAGCCGGAGGAGACCGCGGCCGGGGAGGGGGCGGCGCCGGCGTGGGCGGCGGCGAGGGGGACCAGGACGGCGAGGCCGATGGGGGGGCCGATCTCCATCGCGGTGTTCATCACGCCGCCGGCCAGGCCGGCCTGGTGGGGCGGGGCGTCGCTGACCGACCAGACCGTGGCGCTGGAGAAGGTGAGGCCGGCCCCGACCGGGAAGAGCACGACCCCGATCAGCAGCGGGCCGAGGTAGGAGCTGTCGGCAGTGATCCCGCCGAGCACCGCGAGGCCCAGCGCGGAGACCGCGAGCCCGGCGGAGGTGACGCCGGCGGGGGCGTAGCGGGCCAGTGCCCGGCCGGCCAGCGAACCGGCCAGCATGACCGCCAGGGCCGGCGGGACGAAGGCCGCCGAGGTGGCCAGGGTCGAGTAGCCGAGCACCTGTTGGAAGTAGAGCGCGAGGACGAAGAAGTAGGTGGCCATGCAGGCGGCGGTCAGCGCGATCGCCGCCAGGGCGGCCAGCCGGCGGGGCGAGGCCAGGAAGGAGGGCGGCACCAGCGGGCTGGAGCCACGGAGCTGGGTGAGCCCGAAGGCGGCCAGCAGGACGATCCCGACCACGATCCACAGGCTGTGGACTTCGGTCAGACCGTAGATCAGGGTGGCCAGGCCGGCGGTGGCGAGCACCGCGCCGGGCAGGTCGAGCCGTTCGCGGCGGGGGCCCGGCCCGGGCGGCAGCACCCGGGGGGCGGCGAGCACCACCACGGCGGCCACCGCGGCGGGGGCCACGAAGGTCCACCGCCAGGAGACCCAGTGCAGCACCACGCCGGAGACGATGTTCCCCGCGCTGGCCCCGATGGAGGCCAGTACTCCCCAGACGGCGAGCGCCCGTCCGCGCCGCTCGGCGGCCGGGAAGACCGAGCCGAGCAGGGCCATCGCGGCCGGTGCGGCGGCCGCCGCACCGACGCCCTGGCCGAACCGGGCCGCCACCAGCAGCGCCAGGTTCGGCGCGGCGGCGGCCAGCGCCGAGGCCAGTCCGAAGACCAGCACTCCGGCGGTGAACACCCGGCGGTGGCCGAGCAGGTCGGCCAGCCGGCCGCCGAGTAACAGCAGGCCGCCGAAGGAGAGGCTGTACGCCGAGATGGCGAGCACCAAGTCCGTTTCGGTGAGGCCGAGTTCGGCCTGGATCGCGGGCAGCGCGACCGTGATCACGGTGATCGTGGCGATCAGCACCACCTGCACCGTACCCAGCAGCGCGAACGCGGCCCGCTGCCGTAAGACCGGTGGCCCGACGGCCAGGTCCGCAGCCATGACACCCCTCCAGCTCTTCTAGACCGATCGTTCCAGATAGAGTCCAGTTGCCTGGATCTCGGCTGTTCCTGAACCGTAGCAGTTCAAGAACGCTTGGTCCAGATAGAACAATTATCGCCCCTCCGAGGGGCTTAAGGGATCACGTGAACGGGTGATGACCTCGGCTCGTCCGGCGCCGCAGACTCGGCATCGCAGAGCCGGACGAGAGAGGCGGAACGCCGTGAACCAGTTCAGCTGGACCCTCCAAGTCGACCTCACCGACCAGCAGTTGTGGGACGGCCTGGTGCACAAGTCGGAGCATCCGAGCTCCTACGTCCCGGCCGTCACCGGCTGCCGGGTGCTGGAGCGGTTCGAGGGCGGCTTCCTGCGCGAGATCACCGTCCGGGACGAGGTGACGGTGCGGGAACGGGTCACCTTCCACGCCGGCGAGCGGGTGGTCTTCCGGCCGCTGGACGACCCCGCCATCGAGGAGATCGTCAACGAGCAGGGCCACGGCCCCGACGGCCGGCCCACCCTGACGCTGCGGGTGACGCTCTCGCCCGAGGGCGTGGCCAAGGCCGAGTCCACCCGCTACTTCCGGCACGAGACCGAGCGGTACTTCTCCGACACCCTGACCTTCATGGTCGAGGGCCTGGAGAGCCGCTACCGGGTCAACTCCTGACTACCCCAGACCTTTTCGGAACGACAAGAGGTGTGACAGCAATGGCCGGCTACTCCCGCCGCAGATTCATCAGAGACACCGCGCTGGTCACCGGCGCCGCGGCAACCCTGCCCGCGCTCCTGCCCGAGGCGGCCTCCGCCACCGAGGACACCGAGACCGGGCTGGGCTCGGTGGTGACGGTCCGTCCGGGCGACCGTCGGTACGCCGACCTCAGCTGGGGCGCCAACCGCCGCTGGGTGGGCACCCCCGACTACGTGCACCTGGTCTCCTCCGACGCCCAGGTGGTGGCCGCCGTGCAGAGCGCGGTGGACACCGGCCGGGGCATCGCCGTGCGCAGCGGCGGCCACTGCTACGAGGACTTCGTCACCAACGCGAACGTCCGCGTGGTGATCGACATGTCCAACCTCAACAAGGTCTCCTACGACGCCGTCCGCCGGGTCTTCGCGGTGGAGGCGGGGGCCAGACTGGGCGAGGTCTACCGCGGCCTGTACAAGGGCTGGGGCGTCACCCTGCCCGGCGGCAGCTGCCCGGGCGTCGGGGCCGGCGGCCACATAGCCGGCGGCGGCTACGGGCCGCTCTCCCGGCTGCACGGACTGACGGTGGATCACCTGTGGGGCGTGGAGGTCGTGGTGGTGGACTCCACCGGCACCGCCCGCAAGGTGGTGGCCACCAGAGAGCCCAATGACCCCAACAGGGAGCTGTGGTGGGCCCACACCGGCGGAGGCGGGGGTTCCTTCGGCGTGGTGCTGCGCTACCTGCTGCGGTCGCCCGACCCGGTCTCGACGCTGCCGGCCGACCAGCTGCCCAAGCCGCCCTCCGAGGTGATCGTGGCGGACGTCAGCTGGAGCTGGGCCACCATGACCCAGGCCGGCTTCACCCGGATCCTGCGCAACTTCGGCCTCTGGCACGAGCAGAACAGCTCGGCCACCTCGCCGTACGCCTCGCTCTTCTCCCAGCTCAAGCCGCAGCACAAGTCGGCCGGTTCGTTCTCGCTGACCGCGCAGATCGACGCCTCGGTGCCGAACGCGGCCGCGCTGATGGACTCCTTCCTGGCGGCGGTGAACGAGGGCTCCGGCCAGACCTACCGGGTGAACGACCGGCGCACCATCTCCTGGCTGCACGCGGTGACCCAGTGGCCCGGCTTCACCGGCACCGACACCACCACCCGCTTCAAGGCGAAGTCCTCGTACATGAGGAAGGGCTTCACCGACGCCAACCTGGCCGCCTTCTGGCAGCACATGACCCGCACCGACCACACGCACCCGGTCTCGCTGGTGATGATCACCTCCTTCGGCGGCCGGACCAACACCGTCGACACCGCGGCCACCGCGACCCCGCAGCGGGACTCGGTGCTCAAGCTGCACTTCGTCAGCTTCTGGACCGACCCGGCCCAGGACGCGGCCAACGCGGGCTGGGTGCGCGGCCTCTACCAAGACGTCTACGCGGCCAGCGGCGGGGTGCCCGCGCTCAACGCGTACACCGACGGCTGCTTCATCAACTACGCCGACGCCGACCTGGCCGACCCGGCGCTCAACACCTCCGGGATCGCCTGGTCCGAGCTGTACTTCAAGTCCGGCTACCGGCGGCTCCAGCTGGCCAAGGCGCAGTACGACCCGAAGAACGTCTTCAAGCACTCCCTCTCGATCAAGGCGGTGTGACGGATGAGCCGAATCTCCCGGCGCGGTGTGCTGGCGGGCGGCGGAGCGGCGGTGGCGGTGGGCCTGACCGGCCTGCCGGCCGGCGCCGCCGAGACGGGCGAACAGGGGCGCGGCTTCGGCGCGGTGACGGTCCGTCCGGGCGACCAGCGCTACCCGGACCTGGTGCGCGGGATGAACCAGCGCTGGTCCGCCCGCCCCGAGGCGGTGCACCTGATCGACTCCACCGAGCGCGCGGTGCAGGCCGTGCAGCAGGCCGTCCGGGCCGGCAAGCGGATCTCGGTGCGCAGCGGCGGCCACTGCTACGAGGACTTCGTCTACCACCCCGACGCCCAGGTGATCCTGGACCTCTCGGAGTTCACCGAGGTCTCCTGGGACCCGCAGCGCTCGGCCTTCGCCGTGCAGGCGGGCGCCACCCTGCTGCACGTCTACGAGCGGATGTACAAGGCCTACGGGGTGATCGTGCCGGCCGGGGTCTGCTACTCGGTCGGCGCGGGCGGCCACGTGGCGGGCGGCGGCTGGGGCCTGCTGGCCCGTCAGCACGGGCTGGCGGCGGACCACCTGTACGCGGTGGAGGTGGTGGTGGTGGACGCGGCCGGCACCGCCCGCGCGGTGGTGGCCACCCGGGAGCCGAACGACCCCCACCGGGAGCTCTGGTGGGCCCACACCGGCGGTGGCGGCGGCTCCTTCGGGATCGTCACCCGGTACTGGTTCCGCTCCCCCGGGGCCACCGGCTCCGACCCGGCCGGGGTGCTGCCCAGGCCGCCGTCCGAGGTCTTCCTGAGCGCGGTCTCCTGGGACTGGGCCCGGCTGACCGAGGCCTCGTTCTCCCGGCTGGTGCAGAACTACGCGGACTGGCACCTGGCGCACGCCGCCTCGGGCACCCCGTACGACGCGCTGTTCACCAACCTCAACCTGCACCACCGCTCCAACGGGCAGATCAGCCTGCTCACCCAGGTCGACGCCACCCGGCCGGACGCCCGGCAGCTGCTGGACGCCTTCCTGGCCGACCTGACCCGGGGCGTGGACGTGCCCACCGGGGCCGTCACCGCCCCGGCCGGGGAGCACGGGCCGATGCCCGAGTTCGCCGCGCCGACCAGGCTGCCCTGGCTCCAGGCCACCCGCTTCCTGGGCACCACCAACACCATGCTGGTGGACCCGACGCTGCGCGGCGAGCAGAAGTCCGCGTACATGCGGGCCCGCTTCCCGGAGCAGCAACTGCGGGCGCTCTGGCGGCAGTTGAACCGGACCGACTTCTCCAACCCGTACGGCATGGTGCTGCTCAGCTCCTACGGCGCCAAGGTCAACGACCTGGCCCCGTCGGCCAGCGCCAGCGTGCACCGGGACTCGGTCTTCAAGCTCCTGTTCCAGAGCTACTGGGGCTCACCGGCGGACGACGCGGCCAACATCGGCTGGGTGCGGGACTTCTACCGGGACGTCTACGCCGAGACCGGCGGGGTGCCGGTGCCGAACCGGGTCACCGACGGCTGCTACATCGGGTACCCGGACATCGACCTCTCGGACCCGGCGCAGAACACCTCCGGGGTGCCGTGGACCACGCTCTACTGGGGCGACAACTACGGCCGGCTGCAGCGGGTGAAGGCGGCCTACGACCCGCGCGACGTGTTCCGGCACGGGCAGTCGGTGCGGCTTCCCTGAGCCCGCTACTGGACCGAACGGTCTCGAATCACTTACGGTCGGAGTCATGGCGAGGACCAAGGAGTTCGATCCGGACAGCGTGCTGGTCCAGGCGATGGACCTGTTCTGGGAGCGCGGCTACGAGGCCACGTCGATGGCCGACCTGGTCGAGCACCTGGGCATCGCCCGGGCCAGCATCTACGGGACCTTCGGCAGCAAGCACGACCTCTACCTGAGCGCCCTCAAGCGCTACCTGGAGAGCCGGGAGACCGGGTTCGTCGGGGCACTGTCCCAGCCGGGCCCGGCGCTCCCGGCCGTCCGGGCGCTGGTGGAGAGCTGGGTGCACGAGGCCTTGCACGACCCCGAGCAGCGCGGCTGCCTGGTGGTCAACGCGGCCGTCGAACTCTCCTCCCGGGACCCGGTGGTGGCCGCCCAGGTGGAGCGGAGCTGGACGGTCCTGGAGACCGCCCTCACCTCCGCGCTGGTCCGCGCGCACGCCCAGGGCGAGCTGGCGGAGTCCAAGGACCCCTACGCGCTGGCCCGCTTCCTGCTGGTGCTGCTCCAGGGCATCCGGGTGATCGCCCGGGCCGCCCCCGACCGGGTCCGGATCCGGGCCGCCGCCGACCAGGCGCTCTCGCTGCTCTGATCCGCCGTCAGGCCGCTCAGGCCGGCCCGGCCTCGCCGAACCAGCGGGCCAGGGCGGTGGTGAGCGGGGCCGGGGAGGCCGAGCTCCAGGCTGCGTAGCCGTCGGGGCGGACCAGCAGGGCGGTCAGCTCGGTGTCCAGGGCGGCGGTCACGGTGGTGACCCGGTCGCCCCACGGGGCGGCCGCGGCGCGCAGGGCCGGGTCGTCGGCCAGGTCCAGCAGGACCGGGCGGGCCGGGTGGAGCAGGGCGGCCAGCTCGGTGGCCGAGCCGTCGGCGAGCTTGAGCGGGAGGTCGGGGACGAACTGGCCGGCCAGCGGATCGCCGCGGTCGGCCGGGTAGGTGGCGGCGGTGCCGGAGACCAGGCCGGAGAGGTAGTGGTTGACCTCCTCGGCCCGCATCAGCCGGCCGAACAGCTCGCGCAGCGGGTCCACCGCCGGGTCCGGGTTCATCAGGGCGACCTGCGCCCGGACGTTCCAGAGCACCTCGGCCGCCACCGGGTGGCGCTCCTCGTGGTAGCTGTCCAGCAGGCCCTCGGGGGCCCAGCCCGCCACCGCCCCAGCCAGCTTCCAGCCGAGGTTCACCACGTCCTGGAGCCCGGTGTTCAGGCCCTGGCCGCCGGCCGGGAAGTGCACGTGCGCGGCGTCCCCGGCCAGCAGCACCCGGCCGGACCGGTACCGCTCGGCCTGGAGCGCGGCGTCGGAGAAGCGGCTGAGCCAGCGCGGCTCGTCCATCTCCACCGTCTGCCCGGTGATCCGCTCGGCCTCGCCGCGCAGCTCCGCCAGGGTGACCGGCGCCTGCCGGTCGGCGGCCGGGCCGCGGAAGTCGTAGGTGCCGATCCGGCTGTGGCCGGCCGGGTCGACCCAGAAGATGGTCCAGCCGCGCTCGGTGCGCTGCCAGCCCGCCGGGGCCAGCTCGGGGCGGCGCAGCCGGACCTCGCCCATCAGGCAGGACATGGTGGCGGGGGTGCCGGTGAAAGCGATCCCGGCCGCCTTGCGGACCGTGCTGCGGGCCCCGTCGCAGCCCACCACCCAGGCGGCGTCCAGGAGTTCGCCGTCATCCAGGGCAAGGGTGACCCGGTCGCCGTGGTCGGTCAGGCCGGCCACCCGGGCGCCGCGCCGGATCACCGCGCCGAGGTGCTCCGCCCGGTCGGCGAAGACCTGCTCGGCATGGGCCTGCGGGCTGCCGACCAGGGCCGGGCCCTCCTCCACCACCGCGGCGAGGTCCAGCCCGAAGATCCCGCCGAAGTGGAACGGGGCGCGAGCCTGGCGCCGGTAGCCGCCGGTGCGGCGGCCCGGCTGGACGGCGTCCAGCAGGCCGCGCCGGTGCAGGGTCTGGGCGGTCCGGGCGTGCAGCGTCCCGGCCTTGGACTCCCCGGTGGGGCTGGGCAGTTGCTCCAGCACCAGGACCCGCACCCCGTGCAGGGCGAGCTCTCCGGCGAGCAGCATGCCGACCGGGCCACCGCCCACGATCGCGACGTCAACGGCCATGGTTCGGTGCTCCACGGGTCACTCGGTACGGATACGACGGACTTCCCCGATCCTCCGGCCGACGGCCGGAGGGCGACAAGCCCCGGCCGTTCTTCCGGTCACCTCCGCCTGACCTTGTCAGGTCGTTCGTAGCATCCCACCGGATTGCCGGCACCCCGCTGACCTGATGGAGTCCCGGGGCTATCGTTCACACCCTGCCGGTCGCCACCGGGCCTGCGACGGACGGGAGTTGATGATGTACAGCGCACTGCGGCAGCTGGCCGACGAGGGCGTCTCGCTCTGGCTCGACGGGCTCTGCCGGGACGTCCTGGCCGACGGCGGCCTGGCCCGCCTGGTCGAGGAGGCCGGGCTCGGCGGCGCCACCTCCAACCCCCGCACCCTGGCCCGCACCGCCGCCCTCCGGGACCGGCTGGCCGCCCTGGCCGCGCGGCCCGGCACCTCCGCCGCGGCCGCCGTCCGGGAGCTGACCCGTCAGGACGCGCGCGCCGCCTGCGAGGTGCTGCTGCCGCTGTACGGGCAGAGCGACGGCTTCCGGGGGCTGGTCTCGGCCGACCTGGCCCTGGAGCCGGACCTGAGCAGACCGGCGGCCGGAGCCCGGGAGGCCCTGGTGCGCGCGGCCCGGGAGCTGCGCCGGGGCGTCGGGCTGCCGAACGTGCTGGTGAAGCTGCCCGCCACCGAGGACGGTCTCGGCGCCGTGGCCGACTGCCTGGCCGAGGGCATCGGGGTGCACGTCACCGCCGTCCGCTCGATCCCGCACTACGGCCTGGTGGTGGACGCCTACTTCGCCGGGCTGGAGCGGGCCCGGACGGCCGGGCGGGAGCTGTCCGGGATCGCCTCGCTGGCCGCGCTGCCGGTCGGCCCGCTGGACCGGGCGGTGGACCGGCTGCTGGACGGGCTGGGCCTGCCGCGCTCGGCCGGACTGCACGGCGCGGCCGGCACCGCCGTGGCCCGGCTCGCCTACCACCGCTACGAGCAGCGGCTGGACGGCCCGCGCTGGCGCGCGCTGGTGGAGGCGGGCGCCCGGCCGCAGCGGCTGCTCTGGGAGTCCAGCGCCCCGGGCCCGGGCCACCTGGAGGGCCTGGTCGCCTGGGGCACCGTCAACTCCGCGCCGCAGGAGGTGCTGGACACCGCCTGCCGCCGCTTCCACCCGCGCGGCGACACCATCTCCGGCGAACACGGCGCCGCCGCCGAGGTGCTGTCCCGGCTGGCCGGACTCGGGGTCCGCTACGAGGCGGTGCTGGAGCTGCTGGCTGACCGCTCCCTCGCCGAACTGGCCGCCTCCTGGGCGGAGTTGCGCGCCATCGCGGCCGGGAGCGGCGCCGGATCCGCTCCCGCCTGACCCGGCCGGCCCGCCCCTCGCGGGAACCCGGTCTCCCGGCCCGGGAACTCCGCCCCGCCCGCCAGCGCCAGCAGCGGCGCGGCCTTCACCGCCGTCTCCTCGAACTCGGCCGCCGGGTCGGACAGCGCGATCACCGCGCCGCCGACCCCGTACCGGACCAGGCCCGGGGTGTGCACGGCGGTGCGGATCACGATCGAGGTGTCCATCGCCCCGTTGAGCGAGAAGTAGCCGACCGCACCGGAGTAGACCCCGCGCGGGCCGCCCTCCAGACGGTCGATCAGCTCCATGGTGCGGCGCTTGGGCGCCCCGGTCATCGAGCCGCCGGGGAAGGCCGCCCGGACGGCGTCCACCGCCCCGAGGCCGGGCCGCAGCCGGGCCCGTACGGTGCTGACCAGCTGGTGGACGGAGGCGTAGCTCTCCACCCGGAGGATGTCCCGGGCGTCCACGCTGCCGGTCTCCGCCACCCGGCCCAGGTCGTTGCGGACCAGGTCGACGATCATCAGGTTCTCCGCCCGGTCCTTCGGGTTCCCCCGCAGGTCGGCGGCGAGCTCGGCGTCCTGCCGCGCGGTGGCGCCGCGCGGCCGGGTGCCCTTGATCGGGCGGGACTCCACGGTGCCGTCCCGGCCGACGGCGAGGAAGCGCTCCGGCGAGGTGGAGAGCACCGTCAGCTCCCCGAGGGCCAGGTACGCCCCGTACGGCGCGGGGCTGACCCGGCGCAGGAAGCGGTAGGCCTGCCAGGGGTCCACCTCCCCCGCCAGTTCGGCCTGGTTGGTCAGGCAGACCTCGTAGGTCTCGCCGGCCGCGATCTGCTCCTGGCACTCCTCGACCAGCGCCAGGTACGCCGCCCGGTCGTGCCTCAGCCGGACCGGGCCGAGCGCCTCCCCCGGCAGCCGCCTGCCGCCCGGGGCGGCGGCCAGCGGGCTGCGCTCGCCGCTCAGGGCGGTCAGCGCGGCGGCGGTGTCCGCCAGCCACCGCTCGGCGCCCGGGCCCTCCAGGGCCAGCAGGTGGGTGGTGCGCTCCTGGTGGTCCAGCACCACCGCGCACTCGGCGAAGGTCAGCGCGGCGTCCGGGAGTTCGGAGCGGTGGGCGCGCTCACCGCCGGTCTCGGCCTTGAGCTCGTAGCCCAGGTGGCCGACCCAGCCCAGCGCGAAGTCGAAGGGCAGCCCGGCCGGGGCCTCGGCCCGGTGCCCGGCCAGCTCGGCCTCCAGCCAGTCCAGGAAGCCGCTGCGCACGGTCCGCCGCCCCTCGGGGCCGGTGACCGTGACGGTGCCCTCCCAGACGTCGGCGGTGGCCAGCCGGCTGCCCGCGCCCAGCACCGAGTAGCGGCCGAGCTGCTCGCCCGGACGGCTGCTGTCCAGCCAGAAGGCGTACCGCTCCGGCCGGAACAGCCGGTCGAAGACGGTCTCGTCGTCCCAGGCCGTCGGCAGTCGCCTGGCCAGCACCCGGCGCTGCGGTGCCTGGTGTTCCGGTGTCGGCACCGGAGCCGCGCGGGAGGGCCGTCGGCGGCGGGCCCGGCGTCCGCCGGCCAGGTCGCGGAAGTTGGCGAGCAGCCGGTGGCCGCCCTCGGTGCCGACCGACTCGGGGTGGAACTGCACGCCCCAGAGCGGCCGGTGACGGTGCCTCAGCCCCATCAGCACGCCGTCCTCGGTCCAGGCGGTCGGCTCCAGCTCCGGGGGCAGCGCGGTGACCGCCAGCGAGTGGTAGCGGATCACCTCCAGCGGGTCGGGCAGCCCGGCGAACAGGCCGGTGCCGTCGTGCCGGACCAGGGCGGAGCGCCCGTGCACCGGCTCGGGGGCCCGGTCGACCTGGCCGCCGTGCGCCCAGGCGATGCCCTGGTGGCCGAGGCAGACACCGAGCACCGGCAGCCTCCCGTGCGCCAGGACCCGCGCGCAGTGCCCGAAGTCCCCGGGGCGGTCCGGCCGTCCGGGGCCGGGCGAGAGCACCACGGCGTCGTAGCCCTCCAGCAGCCCGGGGTGCCAGCCGGGCTCGTCGTTGCGGATCAGCTCGGGCTCGCGGCCGTTCACCTCGGCCAGCAGGTGGGCGAGGTTGTGGGTGAAGGAGTCGTAGTTGTCGACCAGCAGGGTGCGCATCTCCGGATCACCCGATCTCCAGCAGCTGGTGGCGCACCGGGAGCTCCCCCTCGGGGACCTCGACCTCGGCCACCACCCGGACGGTGCGGCCCAGTCCGGCCGCGATCCGGTCCAGGCCGGCCCGGTCGCCGCGGTCGCTGAAGTGCAGCAGTGCCCGGCCGCCGGGTGCCAGCCGGGCCGGGGCCTCGGCCAGGTAGCGGCGGTGGGCGGCGTACCCCGGGTCCACGTAGGCCCGCTCGTGCACCGAGGTGTAGCGGTAATCCTCGGGCGCCAGCACGTAGTTGGAGCTCCAGAAGACGGTGTCGAAACGCTCCGCCGGATCCAGCGCGTCGAACAGGTCGCTGTGCACCGCGCGGACCGTCCCGGCCACCCCGTGCCGGGCGGCGTTGAGCGCCGCGTTCTCCACCGCCGCGGGGCTGATGTCGGCGGCCACCACCCGACGGCGGCCGGCCAGCGCGGCCGAGACCGCGATCACCCCGGTGCCGCAGCCGATCTCCAGGAAGGAGCCCCCGGCGTCGGCGGATCCCGCCTCCAGCCCGAGGAGCTCCAGGGCCGTCGAGGTGGACGGCGAGTAGAGCGGGGCGAAGACCTCGGGCAGCAGGTCCCACTCCCGACCTGACAGAGTGAAGGTCTTCGGCCGGTCCTTCCGGGTGAGCGCCTCCCGGCTTCGCAGCAGTGACCTTTCATAGCTCCGTACCTCGGACACCGGCGCCCTCCCGTACCTCCGTGCGGCGCCGCCGGACACGGCGCTCCCAGTGGCACCATGCATTCCGCTACGCCCGGACGGCCAGGTGATCCGGCCACACCGGTGAGCGCCCCGACCGGTGGTCCGGACACCACTGGCCTTACTGGACAGCAGAACTGAGCATCCGTCACTTTACGTAATCTTGACCACACTGGTTGCGGTACCTACCGTCCCTGGTGGGAGCGGAAATCGGCCCTCGACCCCTCCGGAGGGATGGTGTGTTACCTGGCCAGGTGCCGGACGGCGCCTTCACCGTGCTGGAACTGCTCGCCCAGGAGGCGCCGCCCGAGCACCTGGACGAGGTGGTCCGGGCCGCCCGGCGGGCCGGAGTGCCGACCGACGAGCTGGAGCGCCTGGAGCAGGCCCGCCAACTCGCCCTGAGGGTCCACTCGATGATCGGCCGCCGGCGGCAGCGCGAGGCCGGACTCTCCACCCTGGTGGACACCGCCCGCGACCTGACCATGCCCTACGACCTGGACGAACTGCTCAAGGTCATCACCCGCCGGGCCCGGCTGCTGCTCAACCTCGACATGTCCTACATCAGCCTGCACGACCCGGCCGGCGGCTTCTCCTACGTCCGGACCGCCGACGGCCACGCCACCACCCTGACGGTGGGCTTCAAGGTCTACTGGGACTCGGGTGTGGGGGCGCTCGCACACGCCAACTCGGCGCCGTTCTGGACGCCCGACTACCTGCCCGACGAGCGCTTCGACCACGCCGACCCGGTGGACGAGGTGGTCCGGGCCGAGGGCCTGCGGGCCATGATGACGGTGCCGCTGCGGCACGGCTCCACCAGCCTGGGCACCCTCTACGTGGCCGCCCGCAGCATCCGGTACTTCAGCCCGGACGAGGTCGCCCTGATGAGCTCGCTGGCCGACCTCGCCGCCATCGCGATCGAGAAGGCCCGGCAGCTCGACCGCACCCAGGCCGAGGTGCTGGAACTGGAGTTGGACACCTCGCGGGCCCGCTCCAACCTCACCGAGGTGCGCGAACTGGGCAACGTGCAGAGCCGCCTGATCGACCAGGTGCTGGCCGGACGGGACCTCGACGCCCTGCTCGGCGAGGTGGCCGGGGCGTTCGGCGGCGAGCTGTCGGTGCACGGCGAGGGCGGGGAACAACTCGCCTCGGTGGGCGGAGACTTCGAGGGCCTCGGGGCCGGCACCCCGGCCGGGCTGGCACCGGGCGAACTGGTGGCCGCCTACCTGGACGCCCATGCCGCCCCCGGGCCGATCGCGCTGCCCGGCGGGGTCTGGGCCACCGCCGTCACCGCCGGGACGGAACGGCTCGGCCTGCTGCTGGTCCGCCCGGCCGGCGGACGGCTGGCCGAACGCCGGCGACGGCTGCTCTGCCTGACCGCGCAGGCGGTGGCCCTGCTGCTGGTGCTGCTGCGCAGCGCGGCCGTCGCCGAGGGGCCGCTCCGTGACGAGCTGCTGGACGACCTGCTGGCCGACCCGCCCCGGCCCGAGGCCCAACTCCGCGAGCGGGCGCGGCGGTTGTCGGTGGACCCGGACGCCCCGCACGTCCTGGTGGTGGCCCGCCCGGAGGGCGGCGCGCCGGGCCGGGCGATCATCTGGGCCTCCTCGTACGCGCACCGGACCGGCGGCCTGAAGTGCGTCCGGGACGGGCAGTTGGTGCTGCTGCTGCCCGGGCGGGACCCGAGCGCGGCGGCCCGCGCCGTCCGGGAGGAGCTCACCCCGCTGATCGGACACCCCGTCACGGTCGGCGCGGCGGGGCCCGGCCAGGGGCCGGCCGACTTCGCCCGGCTGTTCCAGGAGGCCCGCCGCACCCTGGAGGCGCTCGGCGCCCTCGGCGGCACCGGCACCAGCGCGGCCGTCGCCGACCTGGGCTTCCTCGGCCTGCTGCTGGCCGAACACCGGGACGTGGACGGCTTCGTGGCCGCCACCGTCGGGCCGGTGCTGGACTACGACCGGCAGCGGTTCACCGAGCTCACCCGCACCCTGCTGGCCTACTTCGAGTCCGGCGGCAGCCCCACCTACGCGGCCGAGACCCTCCACGTCCACCCCAACACCGTCTCCCGCCGCCTGGAACGCATCACCGAACTCCTCGGCCCCGACTGGCAGAAGCCCGCCCAGGCCCTGGAACTCCAGCTCGCCCTCCGCCTCCACCGCACCCGCGGCGCCCTGGGCACCTGAGCCGGGGCGGCAGCCGCCCGGCGGCGGGCCGACCGGGGAAGGGCCAGCGGCGGCGGCCGGGCAGGACGGGAGCGGAGCGAGGCCGCGGCAGCCGGTCGGACTCGACGGGTCCCGCTCCCTTCGGACGCCCTACCCACCCCTCTCCTCAGCCTTCCCGTCCCGGGCCCCCGGCGGCAGCCGGTCAGGCCGTCAGGCGGGAAGGCAGTGGAACGAAGTGGCGGCGGGCGGCGCCGAGGGTCTCGGCGGCCAGGGCGGCGGAGGCGAGGGTCATGTGGCGGTGCCAGCCCGGGAAGGAGCGGCCCTCGAAGTCGCGGAGGCCGACCCGGCCGCCCTCCTCCGCCGCGTCGCGGGACACCCGGCGGCTCAGCTTGGAGAGCCGCACCAGCTCCTCCCCCGGGGTGCCCGCGAGGGTGGAGATCCAGAGCTGCGCCGGCGGCCGGTGCGGATCGCGCCACTCCCCGAGCAGCACCGCCTCGCCGCCCTGCGGGAACCGCACCCGGACCTGGACGTACAGCGAGGTGCGGGTGCCCCAGCCCACCACCGGGTCGGTCCAGGCCACCGGCCGCCGCAGCCCGCGGACCGCCTCGACGATCCGCTGCGCGGCCACCGGCCCGGCCCCGTACCCCGGCACCGTCGGGTCGGCCACCTCGAAGCGGGCCGAGCCCGTGGTGCGGGCCAGCACCGGCATGTGTTCGGCCCGCAGCCGGCCGAGCGCCGGCCGCAGCCCGGGCAGCCGGGCGTCCAGCAGGACCGGACGGGTGGTCAGGCCCCAGCCCCGGAGTCCGGCCACGGCGGCCACCGCGCACGCCTCCGGCTGCTCCTCGGTCACCTCCTCCGGTATCTCCGTCCGGCCGCGCCGCACCGGGTCGTCCACCCAGGACGGCGGCAGGTGGAGCCGCCAGTTGACGGGGGTGGAGCCCTCGCGGTCGGCGAACCAGACGCCGAAGGCCTGCTGACCGCTCATCACCTGCCCGTACTCGGGCACGTACCTGGTCTCCACCCCGGCCGACTGGCTGCCCGCCTTGGGGATGTGCATCGGCTGCACCACCCAGGCCTCGGGCGGGCAGACCCGGTCCAGGTGGCGGGCCAGCCGGGCCCGGACCAGCTGCCAGTCCCAGGTCGAGTTGGAGATGAAGTGCTGGAGGCTCTGCTCGGCGGCGGGCCCGGCCAGCGCCGCCGCGATGTTGCGCATCGACTTGCGGCCCTGGGCGTGCAGCAGCCCGTGCAGGTACTGCTCCGCCTTCCGGCGCTGGTCCCTGCGGCGCAGCGGGCTGAAGACCTCCGCGACCAGTTCGGTCAGCACGTCGTCGGCCGGCTCGGCGTACGCCGCCGCCGGCACCCGCATCGGCCGCCGGGCCTTCCCCCATGTCAGCGCGGACTCGTTCACAGCACCCTCGTCCCTCGGCGAACGGCAGCCGGGGTGGCTGCGCCCTTCCACCGTGACCTCGGGACACCGTCCGGGACGAGGTGAACCGGCCACACAGCACCGGGACTTGACGGTTGCCGGCCCACCACCGCGGTCCACCACCGCAGCGGCCGGGCGGGGTATCGGCTCAGGTCAGCCAGTCGTGGCAGGCCCGGACGACCAGCTGCACCAGCCGCATCGCGTCCAGCCGCCCGGCCGCGCCCTCCGCGCCCTCCGGGGCGAACTCGGTCACTGTGAGCTGCCGCACCGGCACCCCCGCCGAGCCCACCGCCCGCAGCGCGACGCCCAGTTGCTCGGCGGTCAGCCCGTCCGGCAGCGGCGCGGCCACGCTCCGGACCACCCCGGGGTCGAACACCGACACGTCCAGCGAGACCGCACAGGCCGCCGAACCGGAGCCCGCCACCAGGGACTTGAGCTCGGCCACGTCCCGGGCCAGGTCCCGGCTGTCGCCGGGCGGCTCGGGGCGGCCCTGCACCAGGCCGCGCTGCCCGTACTGGACGATCCGCAGCCCGTCCAGCCGCTCCAGGTGGCGGACGAAGTCGGCCCTGGTCGGGCCGGAGGGGCAGCGCGGCTGCTGGGCGTCCTCCTCGGCGTCCAGGTGCACCAGCACGCCGGTGAAGCCCTCGTGCACCCAGTAGCCCAGCGAGTCGTCGCCGCCCAGCACCACCAGCAGCCGGCAGGTGCCGCGCAGCCGCTCCAGCACCTCCGGCACCAGGTCCAGGTCCTGTCCGGCGTTGAGCGGGTCCATCCGCAGGTCCCCGGCGTCGGCGAAGGTCAGCCCGGCGCAGAGCAGCTCCTGCTCCGCCCGGTCGTACCAGCCCGGCACCGGCCCGCGCAGCGGGCCCGGGCTGACGGCCCGTGAGACGCTGCGCAGCATCCCGGGCCCGAGGTCGGCCCGCCCGGCCGCGCTGCTCCCGCTGTACGGGAGCCCGACCACCACCACGTCCCAGCGCCCGTTCGCCCGCCACGGCTCGGCACCGAGGAAGCCCTCAGCCGCACTCACCCTGCGCACCGACCATCACCTCTTCCGGTCAACGTGCCTGTGGCGCCTCGTCGTCGAGGGTTGGGCGCACCACCGAGTATGTAAACGGGCGGTGAAGGTCGCCATGGTCCGGACGGGACAGTGTCAGGTGCCGCTAGCCCGGCTCGGGAGCGGTGGTCCGGACCTCGTGCCGCCCGGCCTCCGGGGCGAGGAAGCGGGCCAGGGCGGTGCCCTCCAGCTCCAGCTCCTGCTTCTGCGCGGCCGTCAGCCGGCGGAACGGACGGACCGTCACCACCGCGTCCTGCTTCCCGGCCTCGATCCGCCAGGTGGCCGCCACCGTGCCGTCTACCAGGACCGAGCGGGGCATCTCGTTGACGCCCGCGAAGCCCTGGTCGGCGAAGTCCACCGTCAGCACCCTGGTCCGGTCGGCGTGCGAGAGCAGCAGGTTGTCGAAGTCGTAGAGGTAGCGGACCGGGGCCGGGACGTCCCCGTCCGGACGGGGCGCCTGCGGGAGGTCGAACAGCTCGCGGCCCTCGCCGTCCCGGAAGGTCACCAGCTCCGGCCGGAGCCGGTCCAGCACCTCGGCCAGCCTGGTCAGCCCGGACCACTGCTGCACGTCCTTGACGGTGGCCGGGCCGAAGGCCGCCAGGTAGCGCCGCACCAGGTCCTCCACCGGCGCCGCCCGCAGGCCCTTCCCGGTCCACTGCTCCAGCGGCAGGTGGGCCACCGGCCCGCTGCGGCCCCAGAGCCCGCGCGGCGGCACCTGGGCCAGCGGCACCGCGGCCCGCACCGCCTGCGCCATCGCCGCCCCGTCGTGCCCGGGCCGCCGCTCGGCCAGCAGCTTGCCCAACTCGGCGAAGGTGAGCGGCCCTTCGGCGAACGCGGCCCGCCCGTCGGCCGCCAGCTCGGCCAGGTCGAGCCCGGCCAGCCTGCGGCGGAAGGCGGACAGCGTGCCGCGCTCGATCACCGGGTCGACCAGCGGCCGCAGCCAGCGCGCGTCCTCGGTGGTCAGCAGGTGGATGGTCCCGCGCATCACCGCGATCCGCACCGCCGTACCGTCCGCCAGCAGCGCCGAGGCCTCGGCCGCCGGGTCGGCGGCCATCCGGCTCCACAGCCCGACGTACCAGGTCTGCGGCGTCTGGGCCTGCAGCCCGACCAGCCGCTCCAGCACCTGCGGCACCGTCAGCTCGGCCCGCTCCAGCAGCAACTGCCGCGCCAGCGTCGCCCGGTTGAGCGCCCTGGCGTCCAGCACCGTGGTGGTCATGCCCCTCCTCCGCTAGATCGTCGCTCGATCGTCGGGGCCGACCGTACCGTCAGGCGGCCCTGACGCGCCGGTGGGCGAGCGGGACCAGCGCGGCGTACTCCAGCGGGGCGGAGGGGTCGACCGAGACGTCGGCCGGGGCGGGCTCGGCGCCGGAGCGGGCCAGCAGGTCGCCGATGGCGGCGATCATCGCGCCGTTGTCGGTGCACAGGCCCAGCGGGGGCACGCGCAGGGTGATGCCGGCCGAGGCGCAGCGGCGCTCGGCCAGTTCGCGCACCCGGGAGTTGGCGGCCACCCCGCCGACCACCACCAGGGTCCCGATCCCGTGGTCGGTGCAGGCCCGGACCGCCTTGCGGGTGAGCACGTCGGCCACCGCCTCCTGGAGGGCGGCCGCGGCGTCCGGCACGTGCGGGTTCTCCTGGGCCTCCACCCAGCGGGCGGCGGCGGTCTTCAGGCCGGAGAACGAGAAGGCGTACGGGGCGTCCTGAGCACCCGTCAGCGGACGCGGGAAGCGCACCGCCTTCCGGTCCCCCTCCCGGGCCGCCCGGTCGATCGCGGGGCCGCCCGGGTAGGGCAGGCCGAGAATGCGCGCGACCTTGTCGAAGCACTCGCCGGCCGCGTCGTCCAGGGTGTCCCCGAGGTGGACGATCGGGTCCCGGGCCAGGTCGCGGACCAGCAGCAGCGAGGTGTGGCCGCCGGAGACGATCAGCACCACGCACGGGTCGGGCAGCGGCCCGCCGTCCAGGGTGGCGGCGGCCACGTGGCCGGCCAGGTGGTGCACGCCGTAGAGCGGCACGCCGAGCGAGAAAGCGTAGGACTTCGCCGCGGCCACCCCGACCTGGAGCGCCCCCGAGAGCCCCGGCCCGGTGGTGACGGCGACCGCCCCGACGTCGGCCAGGGTCAGCCCGGCCCGGTCCAGCGCCTCGCGGACCACGGGGGCCACCGCGTGCACGTGCGCCCGGGCGGCGATCTCCGGCACGACGCCGCCGAAGCGCGCGTGCTCGTCCATGCTGGACGCCACGGCCTGCCCGAGCAGGACCCCGTCCCGGACCAGTCCGGCGCCGGTCTCGTCGCAGGACGACTCGATGCCCAGCACCACGGGTGAATCCGGCATTGCCTACCTCGGTCCGTCTCTTGTTGCAGTGGTTCAAGTACTTGCATTGATTGTGCAACAAGCCCGATAGGTCTTCGGACCTAGGCTGGCTCGGACCTTGGTCGGAACCGTCCCGTTGCTCCTTGCCCCTTGCGGCGCACGGATGTTGGGGTCGAAGACGACAGATCCCCGCTCCGAAAGGTGCCTCGGCGGCGCCGAGGAGGGAGCCCATGCGGAGCATCGGCGACTGACGAGAAGCCGTCGAGGTGCGTGCCCCGGCGTCGCGACGCTGCCCCCCATGTGCCGGTCGGTCTAGGAACGCCTGATCCGCGATCTCCTGCCCACACCCACCCCCGCGACGGTAGGTTGAGGGGGTGGGCGATGGGCGGGGTGAGTGGGTACGGGTCCCGGTCGGGGACGAGGCCGCACGGTGGCGGACCAGGGGCGGCGCCAAGCTGGTCCTGCTGGTCGTGCACAACGTCACCTCCGCCACCCGGCTGCTCGACGTGATGCCGCTGTTCCGCGACGACCTCCGGGTGCAGCTGATCGCCACCTGCACCGGGTCCTCGCCGTTCCAGGCCGGTGTGCCGGAGCTGTTCGCCGAACTCGGGGTGCCGGTGCTGCCCTGGGAGCAGGCCCTCGCCACTCCGGTGGACCTCGCGCTCACCGCCAGCCTAGGCGGCCAACTCTCCTCCATTCCAGGGAAGTTGGCTGTCCTCTCACACGGCGTCGGTTACAATAAGACGCTGACAACACCGGACACCGGACACCGGACACCGGACACCGGACACCGGACACCGGACACCGGACGGCCGGTCTTCGGTCTCGACCCGCACTGGCTGCTCGACGCCGACGGCCGCCCCACGATGGCCGCGATGGTGCTCTCCCACCCCGAGCAGTACGAACGCCTGTCGGCCGCCTGCCCGCCGGCTGCCGCGACCGCCGTCCTCGCCGGTGACCCCTGCTACGACCGCCTGCTCGCCGAGCGCCCGCTGCGCGACCGCTTCCGCCGCGCCCTCGGCCTCCACCCGGGCCAACGCCTCCTGCTGCTGAACTCCACCTGGAACCCCGAGTCGCTCTTCGGCGACGGCGGCCCGGTGGACGTGCTGCCACTCCTGCTGCCCCGCGTGCGGGCCGAACTCCCGTTGGACGACTACCGCTTGGCGGCCGTCCTGCACCCCAACATCTGGCACGGCCACGGCCCCGGCCAGCTGCGGCTCTGGCTGGACGCCGCCCGCCGCGCCGGGCTGACCCTGATCGACCCGGTCCACCACTGGCGGCAGGCCCTGCTGGCGGCGGACGCGGTGATCGGCGACTTCGGCTCGGTCAGCTACTACGCGGCCGCGCTCGGCACCCCGGTCCTGCTCGGCACCGGCGAGGCCGTACCGCTCGGCCCGGAGACCCCGGTGGCCGACTTCGTCCGCAAGGCACCGCGGCTGGACCCGCACGCCACCCTGCTCCCGCAGCTGGAGCGGCTGTTCGCCGACCACCGCCCCCTGCCCGGACCGGCCGAGCTGACCACCTCCGCCCCCGGCCGCTCGGCCGGGCTGCTGCGCGAGCTCTGCTACCGCCTGCTCGAACTCCCCGAGCCGCCCGGCCCCGCCCGACTCGACCGCCTGGTGCCGCCGCCCTACGAACCGCCCATCGCCACCGCACCGTTGCGGGTCCGTACCCACGTGCTGCCGGACGGCGTGGTCGAGCTGCACCGCGTCGCGGACAGCGGCCGCCCGTCGGACGGGCCGGGCGAGGATCACCTCGCCGTGCACGAGGACACCCTCGACCGCGAACTCCTGGAGCTGGCCGACCTGATCCACCGTCACGGCGCCCCGGACGACCCCCGCTTCGGCTCTCCGGCCGCCTGGACGGCCGAGGTGCTGGCCCGCTTCCCTTCCTGCACCGCCACCGCCTACGTCACCGGCCCGGACACCTGCCTGGTACGCCACCGCTCCGGCCTGCTGGCCGAGTTGACCACCGTCACCGGCGGCGCCGACCCGGCCGCCTGGGCCTCCGCCCTACTGGCCCGCCCGACCCCGGCGCCCCTCACCGTCCGCACCGGCACCGCGACCCACACCATCCGGGTCACGGAGCGGAGCAGCCGCTAACGACCCTCCAGCCGACCGCGCAGCTCGCGCAGGTACGGCAGGTGCAGCACCGCGCCCTCGGCCGTGAGCAGCGCGAGGGCCTCCTCCACCGCCGGGGCGGCCTGCTCCGGGCGGCCCATGTCCATGTGCTCCTCGGCCAGTTCGGTCAGCGTCCGGGCGGCGTTGTAGGCGTCGCCGTTGGCCCGGAACCAGGTCAGCGCGGCCGTCGACTCCTCGACCGCCGCGGCCAACTCCCCGGCGCCCTTGAGCGCCCGGCCCAGGTGACGGCGGAGCAGGGCCCGGGCCCTGGGCAGGTCGGCCTCCCCGCGGTCGCCCGGCCCGATCCCGGCCAGCAGCTCCGCCGCGTCCTCGAAGCAGCCCCGGGCCTCGGCCCAGCGCCACTGCCGCAGGCGCAGCAGCCCGAGCGACTCCACGGCGGTGGCCTGCCCGCGCAGATGACCGGCCGCCCGCTCGGCCTCGGCGGCGGCCATCAGCTCGGTCTCGGCCTCGTCGTAGCGGCCCAACTCCACCAGGGCGAAGGAGAGTTGGGTGTGCATCCGCCCGGCCAGCTCGGTGCCCTCCGGGGCCGAACGGGCACCGGCCCGGAGCGCCGGGAGCAGCAGTTCGTGGCTGCCCGCCTTGAGCTGCACCGCCCACAGCGCCTCGGTCAACTGGCAGGCCAGCTCTTCGAGTCCGAACTCCTCCGCGGCCCGCGCGGCCTCCACCAGGTTGCCCAGTTCGGCCCGGAGCGCGGCCAGCGCCTCGCCCTCGGTGGGGTAGGAACCCGGGCCCAACTCCCGGTAGAGCGGCCCGAGATGCCAGCGCTTGGGCAGCGCCGCGTGGTCCGCCGCGACCGCGAAGCGCAGCAGCCACGTCACCCCTCGCCGGACCGCCGCCGCGCCGGCGGCCAGCCCGTCCTCGCGGACGGCGGCCTGCTCGGCGTGCGCCCGGACCAGCGGGCGGTACCGGTACCGGCCGTCCGGCACCGTCTCCAGCAGCCGCTGCCCGGCCAGCTCCTCCAGCAGCGCGGACGTCTCCTCCTCCCCGGAGTTCCCCGCCACCGCAGCGGCCAGCCCGGGGCCGATCGCCGACCACGGCCGCAGCGAGCAGAGCCGGTACAGCCGGGCTGCCTCCGGCCCCAGCCGGGCGTAGGCGTCCTCGACCGCGACCAGCACGGCGTCGGCATCGCCCGCCCGGGGCGCGGGGACGGTCGCCAGGTGCTCGGCCACGGCGCGCAGCGCGAACGGCGAGCCGGCGCAGCGCGCCAGCGCCTCCGGCAGTGCGGCCCGTGCCTCGCCCATCGCCTGACGGCCCGCCAGTTCGGTGAGCAGCTTCCGGGCGTCCTTCTCGGAGAGCGGCCCGACCGGCACGCTCACCGCGTCCAGGCCGGCCAGCGGCCGACGGGCCACCACCACGGTGAAGACCCCCGGCGCGGCGGTGACCAGCGGCAGCACCTGGGCGGCGGACTGCGCGTGGTCCAGCACCAGCAGCAGGCGGAGGTCCGCCAGCAGGTTCCGGTAGCGGTCCAGCAGGTCCTCGAGGACGGTGGGCACGGACTCGGGCGGGCAGCCCAGGTCGGTCAGCAGGTGGCGCAGCAGCGCGGCGGGGGTCGGCGCCGTGGCCAAGGTGCCGCCGCGCAGGTCCAGGTAGAGCTGCCCGTCCGGGAAGCGCCGGGCCTCGCGGACGCCCCAGTGCACGGCGAGCGCGCTGGTGCCGATGCCCTCCGGCCCGTGCACCACGGCGATCCGGGGGCGGCCGTCGGGCTTGCGGTCGGCCTCCCGGTCCAGCTCCTTCAGCGGGTCCTTGCGGTCGGTGAAGAAGCGCACCGAGGGCGGCAGCAGCCGAGGCACCGTCAGCTGGTGACCGTCCAGCCCGGCGTAGCCGCCGGCCCAGGCCCCGAGCCGCTCCGCGAACTCCGGGTCCCGCCCGGCCCGCTCGACCAACCGCAGGGCCACCACCTCCCGCTCGGCCGCCCCGACCGGCGCGGCCACCTCCCGCCCGAACGCCCGCCGGGCCAGCCCGCCCACGGACACCCAGGCGGCCTTCCCGGCCTCGCTGCCCATCGACGTCCCGACGGCGGTCAGCACAGCAGTCACCGACAGCGGATCGAGCACGACACTCCCCCTGGTCCGACCGACTCTCCGCCCACCGTAGCCTGCCGCCCCCGCACCCCGGGGTCCGTTCCCCGATCGGGCCGCGCCCTCGGTGCTCAGGGGCGATCCGGCCGGGTTATACACCGTGGGTATAGTGCGGACCATGTCACTCGGTCAGATCCTCCTCGGGCTCCTGGAGTCGCAGCCCCGCCACGGGTACGACCTCAAGCGGGCCTATGACGAGCAGTTCGGGCGGACCAGGTCGCTGCACTACGGGCAGGTGTACTCGACACTGTCGCGGCTGCTGAAGAGCGGGCTGGTCGAGGTCGAGGGCGTGGAGCCGGGGGACGGGCCGGAGCGGAAGCGGTACGCGATCACCGAGGCCGGGGTCACCGACGTCGGTGAGTGGCTGGGGCGGGCGGAGAGCCCGGAGCCGTACCTGCAGAACACGCTGTACGCCAAGGTGGTGCTGGCGCTGCTGACGGGGCGTCCGGCGGCGGAGGTGCTGGACACCCAGCGGACCGAGCACCTGCGGCAGATGCGGGCGCTCACCCGGCGCAAGGAGAGCGGGGACCTGGCGGACCAGCTGATCTGCGACCACGCGCTGTTCCACCTGGACGCGGACCTGCGCTGGCTGGAGCTGACCGCGGCCCGGCTGGACGAGCTGAGCGGGCAGGTGCTGCGGTGACCGCGCCCGCGGAGACCCGGACGGAGGCGGAGGTGACCCCTGCCCTGCTGAGCGCCACCGCGCTGGCCAAGAACTACGGACCGACCACCGCCCTGCACGACGCCTCGGTGCGGCTGGCCCCCGGCGAACTGGTCGCGGTGATGGGCCCGTCCGGCTCCGGCAAGTCCACCCTGCTGCACTGCCTGGCCGGGATCGTCCGGCCCGACGCGGGTGCCGTGGAGTACGACGGCCGGCGGCTGGACCTGCTCTCGGACGGCGAGCGCAGCGCGCTGCGCCGCACCGACTTCGGCTTCCTCTTCCAGTTCGGCCAGCTGGTACCGGAGTTGACCTGCCTGGAGAACGTGGCGCTGCCGCTGCGGCTGTCCGGTCTGCGCCGCCGCCCCGCCGAGGCGCGGGCCCGGGAGTGGCTGGAGCGTCTCGGCGCCGAGGGCACCGCCGGGCAGCGTCCGGGCGAGCTCTCCGGCGGGCAGGCCCACCGGGTGGCCACCGCACGGGCGTTGGTGACCGGGCCGCGCGTGCTGTTCGCCGACGAGCCGACCGGCGCCCTGGACTCCCTCAGCGGCGAGCGCGTCCTCCAGCTGATCCGCACCACCGCCAAGGAGACCGGCGCCGCCGTCCTCCTGGTGACCCACGACTCCCGGGTGGCCGCCTACGCCGACCGCGAGATCGTGGTCCGGGACGGCCGCACCCGCTGAGCAGCCGGGCTGCCCAGGACGTCAAC
This sequence comes from Kitasatospora sp. NPDC088742, assembly GCF_055584905.1. Lineage (NCBI taxonomy): Bacteria > Bacillati > Actinomycetota > Actinomycetes > Kitasatosporales > Streptomycetaceae > Kitasatospora > Kitasatospora sp. NPDC088742. Next base: position 39,796 of record NZ_JBVJLD010000066.1, read on the forward strand.
GAGGCGTCAACGGAAGCTGCCGGGCCGTCAGGAAAGCGTCAGGGAACGGGGCGCGGCCGGGCAGCGGGCCGAGGATCGGGACGGAACGATCCCGCCGCACCGGAGGACCAGCATGTCCGTCACCGTCGCCACCCCGGCCGAGGCCGGGGCCGAGGAGCCCCCTGATCAGCAGCGGCACCGGCTGACGGCGCTGGGCGGGCTGTCCGCGCTGTCGTTGGACGCGATGGCCTCGGTGGCGTACGGGCCCGAGGCGATCGTGCTGGTGCTCGCGGCGGCCGGGTCGTACGGGCTGGGATTCACGCTGCCGGTGACGGTCGCCATCGCGGTGCTGCTGGGGGTGCTGGTGGCCTCGTACCGGCAGGTGATCGCGGCGTTCCCGGACGGCGGCGGCTCGTACGCGGTGGCCAAGGCGCACCTGGGGCGGCGCACGGCGCTGACCGCCGCCGCCTCGCTGGTGATCGACTACGTGCTGAACGTGGCGGTCTCGGTGACGGCCGGGGTGGCGGCACTGACCTCGGCCTTTCCCGGCCTGAACGGGGACCGGGTCTGGCTCTGCCTGGGCGTACTGACGCTGGTGACGGCGGTGAACCTGCGTGGGATCGCCGAGTCGGCGCGCTGGTTCCTGGTGCCGACGGCGGTGTTCGTGCTGGCGATCCTCACGCTGGTGATGGCCGGCCTGTTCCGGGACGCGCCGCTGTCGACCGAGGCGGCCGCCGGGCACGCCTCGGTGCTGGGCGAGAACGCCACCGCGGTCGGCGCGCTGCTGCTGCTCAAGGCCTTCGCGGCCGGCTGCTCGGCGCTGACCGGCGTCGAGGCGGTGGCCAACGCCGTCCCCTCCTTCCGGGCCCCGGCCGTCCGGCGGGCCCAGCACACCGAGGTCGCGCTCGGCGGCCTGCTGGGCGTGATGCTGATCGGGCTGGCGGTGCTGATCGGCCGCTTCCACCTCCAGCCGGTCGAGGGCGTCACCGTGCTGGCCCAGCTGGCGGACGCCTCACTCGGCCACGGCTTCGGCTTCTACCTGGTGCAGTTCGCCACCGTGATCCTGCTCGGCCTGGCCGCCAACACCTCCTTCGGCGGCCTGCCGGTCCTGCTCCACCTGCTGGCCCGGGACAACCACCTGCCGCACGTCTTCGCGCTGCGCGCCGACCGCCGGGTCCACCGGCACGGCGTGCTCTTCCTGGCGCTGGTCTCCGCCGTCCTGCTGGCCGGCTCGGGCGGCGACGTCAACACGCTGGTCCCGCTCTTCGCGATCGGGGTGTTCGTCGGCTTCACCATCTGTCAGGTCGGGATGGTGCGGCACCAGCTGATCGCCCGTCAGCGCGCCCGCGCCGTGCTGAACGGCTTCGGCGCGCTGCTCACCGGCGTGGCCGCCGTGGTGGTCACCGGCACCAGGTTCACCGAGGGCGCCTGGGGCATCTGCCTGGCCCTGCCGCTGCTGGTCCTGCTCTTCGAGGCAGTCCACCGCGGCTACGCCCGGATCGGCGCGCGGCTCGAACTCGGCCGGGTGCCGGGGCCGCTGACCGCCGCCACGCCGTCCCTGGTGCTGGTCCCGGTCGGCACGCTCACCCGGCTCACCCGGGAGGCCCTCTCCACCGCCCGCTCGCTCGGCGACGAGGTGCGCGCCTTCACGGTGGTGCCGGCCGACCCCGACCGCGAGGACCGGGAGGCCGCCGAGGCGCTGCGGCGGGACTGGGAGCTCTGGCGGCCGGGCGTCGAACTGGTGGAGATCACCGACCCGCACCGCCGCCTCGGGCAGCCGATCGCGGCCTATGTGAACGGGCTCGGCGAGGGCCGCCGGGTGACGGTGCTGATCCCCGAGGTGGAGCCGGCCCACCTCTGGCAGCGCGCGCTGCAGAACCAGCGCGGGGCGGTGATCGACCGGGCCCTGCGGCGCCACACCGACGCCACGGTCTGCCGCCTCCGGCTCCGGATGCGCTCGGCGAATTGAGCGCTATACACCCTTTGGCCTGATTCTGCGTACAGACCTTGACGGACCCTTAACACCCTCCCTGACGATCAGTCACCTTACCGAAACCCCCTCCTACCTGCGGAAACACGGCCCTGGAGGGGTACTCCGTCCCGTTTCGGGGAATCACCCCCGCGTCCTACTCTCGCCGGTGTGTTCAATCTGCCCCAGGCGCTGAAGCGCCTCGTGATCGGCAAGGCCATGCGCAGCGAGGAGCTGGGCGAGACGCTGCTGCCCAAGCGGCTGGCGCTGCCGATCTTCGCCTCGGACCCGCTCTCCTCGGTCGCGTACGCGACCCAGGAGATCCTGCTGGTGCTGACCGTCGGCGGCACCGCCTTCCTCTACCTGACCCCGTGGATCGCGGCGGCGGTGGTGGGGCTGATGGTGGTCGTGGTGCTGTCGTACCGTCAGGTCGTGCACGCCTACCCCAGCGGCGGCGGCTCCTACGAGGTGGCCTCGCGCAACCTCGGGCCCAACGCCGGACTGGTGGTGGCCGCCTCGCTGCTGGTCGACTACGTGATGACCGTCGCCGTCTCGGTTGCCTCCGGGGTGGACAACATCATCTCGGCCTTCCCCGGCCTGGACGACCACCGGGTGTTCCTCGCGGTCGGCTTCGTCGCACTGCTCACCGCGATGAACCTGCGCGGCGTCCGCGAGTCCGGCAAGGCCTTCGCCGCGCCCACCTACCTGTTCATCGGCGCCATGCTGCTGATGAT
>NZ_JBVJLD010000067.1:0-41986 GCF_055584905.1 Kitasatospora sp. NPDC088742
GGGCGCGGCGCTGCTCGGGCTGATCGTGCCGCTGAGCGCCGGTGTGCTGATGCCGGAGCTCATGGCGGCCGACCGGCATCCCGTCCGCTGGCTGGCCCTGCTGCTGGGGTCGGCCGTGCTCGCGGCCTGGATGCTGGTGATCGTCCGGAACACCGCCGCCGTGCGGTTGACCGGGCGGGTGCAGAGCGCGTTGGAACCGGCCGTCTGGGACCGTCTGCTCGGTCACGACGCCCGGTTCTTCCGCGACTTCAGCACCGGAGACCTGGTCCACCGCGCCAATGCGGTGGCCCAGGCCCGGGCCGCGCTGTCCGAAGTCCTGGTCAGCGCCGTCCTGGGGGCGGTGTTCGCCACCTCGGGCCTCACGGTCCTGATGCTGGTGGACGCCTGGCTCGGCGGGCTGCTGCTGCTCGCCGTCCTGGTGGTGACCGGGCTGCTGCTGGTGCTCGGTCGCCGCCGCCAACGCCACGAGAGTGCGGTCTTCGAACTGCACGGGAAGCTGAACGGCGTCCTGTACGGGCTGCTGCTCGGCATCGACAAGATCCAGACGGCCGGCCGGGAGATCCAGGCCTTCGGCCGCTGGGCGGTGCCGTTCGCCGCCCAGAAGCGGGCGGACGCGGCCGCCCAGCGCGCCGACGCGGCGGCCGCCGCGCTCACCTCGGGGCTCCAACCGCTGCTGCTGACGGTCCTGTTGGCGGGCGCGGTGCTCGACGGGCACACCCTGCCCGGCCATCTGATGGCCGCCGGGGTGGCGGCCGGCCAGGTCGCCGCGGCGCTCGGCCAGGTCACCCACGCGGCGGCCAGCGCGTACGGGATCGCCCCGGTGCTGGACCGGATCCGGCCGATCCTGGCCGAGGTCCGGGTGGCCGACGGGCACGCGGAGTCGAACGACCCCGGCGAGCTGCGTGGGGCAGTCTCGCTGGACAAGGTCACCTTCCGCTACCCGGGCACCGCCACGCCGGTGCTGACCGAGGTCTCGCTGCACGCCGGGCCCGGCGAGATGGTCGCGGTGGTCGGCCCGTCCGGGGCCGGCAAGTCCACCCTGGTGCGGCTGTTGCTCGGCTTCGAGACGCCCGAGTCCGGCACCGTCCGCTACGACGGGCAGGACCTGGCCGGGCTGGACGCCCGGCTGGTCCGGCGGCAGCTCGGCGCGGTGCTCCAGCACGGCCGGATGCTGCGTGGCTCGCTGCTGGAGAACCTGGCCGGCAGCGACCCGGACGTGACCGAGGAGCGGATCTGGGAGGCCGCCGAACTGGCCGGGATCGCCGCGGAGTTGAGGGCCCTGCCGCTCGGCCTCGGCACCAGGGTCGGGGAGGACGCCCAGGGCTTCTCGGGGGGCCAGGTGCAGCGTCTGCTGCTGGCCCGCGCCCTGGTCCGGCGGCCCGCCGTCCTGCTGCTGGACGAGGCCACCTCCGCGCTGGACAACGCGACCCAGCTGCGGGTCGCCGAGGCCGTCGCGGGCCTGGACCGCACCCGGCTGGTGATCGCCCACCGGCTCTCCACCATCCGCACCGCCGACCGGATCCACGTCCTCTCCGGGGGACGGGTCACGGCCTCCGGCACCTACGACGAACTACTAGGCCACGACCCGCTGTTCACCCGACTCGCCCGACTCCAGGAGATGTGAGATGCCGCTCGACCTGCAGACCTGGCTCCCCGTCGACGGTGCCTCCGCCCCGACCACCGACGCCGCCAGCCACCCGGATACCCACCAGGACGCGGAAGGGAGCACCCTGCTCCCCGGCCCCGCCCGCGGCGACGAACGGCTGCGCGCCGTGGTGGCCGCCGCCGCCTCCTTCCCCGAGCGGGCCGAGGCCCGCGCGGACGGCTCCACGCTCTTCGCCCCCGACCCGGACGAGGACCGCCGGGGCCGCACCGCCGCGGTGGACACCTGGCTGCGCCGGGCGGCCGGCGAGCGCGGCGGCGCCGGGGCGCTGCTGGAGCACCTGGCCGCCACCGGCCGCCCGCTCGGCGACGGCCTGCGCCCGGTGGTGCTGGCCGACCCGGCCAAGCTGCCCGACTGGGCCCTGGCGCTGGCGGTCTTCCTGCGCACCCTTCCGGTCTCCCCGGCCCCCGGGACCTCCGCCCCCGGCGCGCTCACCGCCGCCTTCGCCGCGGCCGCCGACGCCCTGCTGCCCTACGGGGCCGACGGCATCCTCGGCGTCCCGGTCGCCGAGGCGGCCCGCGCCGACCTGGCCCAGACCCTGACGGCCCGTCTGGTGGAGTCCTGCAAGCTGGCCTTCTGCCACGAGCTCCAGGCCGCCACCGGCCGTCCGCGCGCCACCGACTGGGACGAGGTCGGCGGCCTGGACACCTCCCAGGAGGGCTGGCTGGCCCGGCTGGAGCGGCTGCCCGGGCTGGCCTTCCTGGTCGGCACCGTCTGCCGCCAGTGGCAGCACGTGCAGACCGAGATGTTCGCCCGGCTCGCGGCGGACCGCGCGCTGCTGGTCGAGCGGATGTGGGACGGCGAGGACCCGGGCGCGCTGAGCAAGGTGCGCGGCGAGGCCGGTGACCGGCACGCCGGCGGCCGCTCGGTCGCGCTGCTGCACTTCGAGACCGGTGCGGCCGTGGTCTACAAGCCCAAGGACATGCGGCACGTCTCCGCCTACCTGGAGCTCTCGGCCCGGCTGAACCGCGAGCTCTCGCTCGACCTGCCGCTGCGCACCGTGCTGATCCGCAGCGACCGCGGCGACGACGGCCACGCCGCCTCGCTGGCCACCGACTGCGAGAGCGACTACGGCTGGGAGCAGCTCGTCCCGCACCGCCCGGTGGCGGACGAGGGCGGCTTCGGCCGGTTCTACCGCCGCCTCGGCATGACGATCCGCCTGGTCCAGCTGCTGGAGGGCCGTGACCTGTGGGCCGACAACCTGCTGGCCGACGGCGAGTACCCGGCGATGATCGACCTGGAGTGCCTGCTCTACCCGAGGGTGCAGACCCCGCCGAGCATCAGCGTGGAGCAGCACGGCCTGCTGGACGCGCTGGAGTCCACCGTGGTGCGGACCGCGATGGCCTTCCAGCCGTGGACCCCGGCCAAGCACTCCGACACCCTGGACATCGGCTGCCTGTCCCGGATCGGCAGCCTGGAGGTCACCCCCGGGGTGGCCGCGCTGCCGCTGCCGCCGTACCGCCCGGTCCGGGTGGACGAGAGCGGCGCAACCGTCACCGCCGACCCGTGGCAGTACACCGAGGAGGTGACCGAGGGGTACCGCGAGATGCACCGGGCGCTGTACGCACTGCGCGGTGAACTCGCGGACGCCGAGGGCCCGTTGGCCGGGTTCCGGGGCATCTGGGTGCGCTACATCTGGCGGCACACCTGGGACGGCTACAAGATCATCCGGGCCTCCACCAGCCCGCTCGCGCTGGACAGCGGCGCCACCCGGGAGACGGTGATCGCCGGCGCCCTCCAGGGAGCCATCACCGCGCTGGCCGGCGACCCGGGCCGCGGCGACCTGCTGGAGGTGGTGCTCGCCGAGCTGGACTCCTTCCGCCAGCTGGACATCCCGTTCTTCCGCTCGCTGACCTCCTCCTCGTCCGCCTTCACCGCCGACGGCCGGGAGATCCCGGGCCACTTCCGCTCCACCGGCTGGCAGCGCCTTCAGGAGCGCGTCGCCGAGCTGGAGGGCTTCGACCTGGAGGCCCACCTCGCGGTGCTCACCGGCTGTGTGGACTCCGCCCGCTCGGGCACCGAACTGCCCGTCCCGGTGGTGCCGCGCTCGGTCCGGGCCCACCTCCCCGGCAACGCCGAACTGCTGGACCACGCCGTGGAGATCGGCGACCAGCTGCTCGCGGACCGGCACGGCACCGGCTGGCTCGGCCAGAGCTGGTACCCCGGCAGCGGCCTGCGCCAGGTCGAGGTGCTCGGCCCGGACCTGGTCAGCGGCACCGCCGGTCTCGGCGTCCTGTTCGCCGAGCTCTGGGCCGCCACCGGCGAGCCGCGGTTCCACCGCGCCGCCCACCACACCATGGCCACCGCCGCCCGGCTGATCGACCCTCAGGCCCCCCGGGCCTTCGCCTTCGCCTCCGACAGCCGGCTGGCCGGCGGCGCGCCCGTCCCCGGCGGCTTCTCCGGCCCCGGCGCGCTGATCCACGCCCTGGCCCGGGTCGGCACCCTGCTCGGCGAGCCCGAACTGGTCGCCTCCGCCCAGGCCCTGGTGCCCGGCGCGGTCGGCGTGGCCACCCCGGTCGCGGCCCGCCCCGGCCGCCCCGTCCGGCTGCCCAACCCGGACGCGCCGCTCGGCAGCGCCGGACTGCTGCTCAACCTGCTCCGGCTGCGCCGGGTCACCGGCCCGGGCCACGCGCCCACCGACGAGGGCATCCGGACGCTGGCCGCCACCGCCCTGGAGCAGCTGGCCGCCGAGCCGGCCGAGGACGCGGCCGAGACCGACAACGGCTTCCTCGACCTGGTGCCCTCCGGTCCCGACTCGATCGCCGCCGCCCTGGCCCGCACCGTGGCCGAGGCGCCCGCCCTGCTCGCCAACGCCGAGGCGGTCCGCGAGCGGCTGCGCGGCCACCGCTTCGCCACCGCCACCCGGGCAGGCCGGCTGGCCTGCCTGGACGCCGCCGTCGCGCTCGGCTCCGGCACCGTCGACCCGGCCGAACTCTCCGCCCTCACCCCGCCGGTGAGTGCCCGGCAGATCGCCGGCCGCTCCACCCGCGACCTGGTCGCCACCGCCGGCGAGGCGCTCAGCGCCGCCGAGGCCGGCCTGCTGCACACCGTCCCCGACCCGCTGGACTCGCTGCTGCCGGGCCCGTTCTACGACGGCCGGGAGGCCGCCGCCCTGCTGGTCGGCGAGCTGATCGCCCGTCACCGGGCCACCGGCAGCTGGTACCCCGACCGGGTCGCCGCCGACCGGATCAACGTCAGCGCCCTGGACGGCTCGGCCGCCGTGGCCCTGCTGCTGCTGCGCCTGCTCGACCCGGCCACCGCCCCGCTCGCCACCCTCCGCTGACCAGCCGACCGCGCACGAGATCCGAGGGACCGTCATGTCCGACACCAGTGCAGTCGACACCGGAACAGCCGACACCAACGTCGCGGCCGAACCCGCGATCGGCTTCAAGCACCACTACACCCCGTACGTCGTGGACGGCGAAGCCGTCTACCTGGTCTCCGAGCGAGGCGTCTCGGTGGTGGACGGCGGCCTGGCCCAGGCCCTCGCCCCGCTGCTGGACGGCACCCGCACCGCGGAGCAGATCGGCGAGGCGCTGCGCGGCACCGTCCCCGCCGACAAGGTCCGGATCGCGGTCGAGCGGCTGCGCGAGCGCGGCTACCTGGCCGACACCGGACGGGTCCAGGACCCTTCCGCCGCCGCCTACTTCGAGATGGCCGGCCTGGACGGCGCGGCCGCCGACGCCGCGCTGCGCTCCGCCCGGGCCCGGGTCGAGGTCTACGGCGAGCTGGACCCGGAGCCCTTCCTGGCCGCCCTGGCCGGGGCCGGGGTGACGGTGGACCAGGACGCCGAGTTCACCATCGCGCTGACCGAGGACTACCTGCACCCCGGCCTGGCCGAGCGGGACCGGGAGGCCCGGGAGAGCGGCCGCCCGTGGCTGCTGGCCCGTCCGGTCGGCTCGATCCTCTGGGTCGGCCCGGTCTTCGTGCCCGGCCCGGCCGCACAGGAGGGCACCACCGGCTGCTGGGAGTGCCTCGCCCACCGGCTCTCCGCCAACCGCCAGTCGCTCAGCTACCTCCAGCACCGGCTGGGCCAGGACACCCCGATCTCCACGGCCGGCGCCCACCTCACCCCCTCGCTCGGCACCGGCGTCCAGCTGGCCGCCCTGGAGGCCGCCAAGTGGCTGGCCGGCGTCCGCCCGGCCGAGCCGGTGGTGCTCACCCTGGACACCGTGCTGCTGGAGACCGAGCGGCACCGGCTGATCCGCCGCCCGCAGTGCGCGGCCTGCGGTGACGAGGGCCTGGTCGCGCAGCGGCAGTCGGAGCCGGTCCGGTTCGAGAGCCGCCCGAAGGCCTTCACCGCCGACGGCGGCCACCGGTCCGCCTCGCCGGAGGACATGCTGGAGAAGTACCAGCCCCAACTCTCGCCCGTCACCGGCGTGGTGACCTCGCTGGTGCCGGCCGGGCGCACGCCCACCGGTCTGCGGGTCTACATCTCCGGCCAGAACCTCTCCCGCCGCAGCGGCGACCTCAAGCAACTCCGTACCGGCCTGCGGTCGGTGAGCTGCGGCAAGGGCCGCACTGACGTCCAGGCCCGGGCCAGTGCGCTCGGCGAGGCGATGGAGCGCTACTCCGGCGTCTTCCAGGGCGACGAGGCCCGCCGCCGGGCCAGCTACGCCGAGCTCGGCGACGCCGCGGTCCACCCGTCGCACTCGCTGCTCTACAGCGAGCGGCAGTACGCCGAGCGGGAGAGCTGGAACGACCAGCCCTCGATGTTCAACACGATCCCCGAGCGGTTCCGCGAGGAGGACCAGCTGGAGTGGTCCCCGGCCTGGTCGCTGACCGAGCGGCGGACCCGCTGGCTGCCCACCATGTCGCTGTACTACGGCTACCGGCACCGCGACGGCTTCTTCGCGGCCGGCGACTCCAACGGCTGCGCGGCCGGCACCTCCTTCGAGGACGCCACCCTGCAGGGCTTCCTGGAGCTGGTGGAGCGGGACGCGGTGGCGCTCTGGTGGTACAACCGGGTGCAGCGCCCGGCCATCGACCTGGACGCCTTCGGTGACCCGTACATCGGGCAACTCCGGGAGATCTACCGGGGGTTGAACCGTGAGATCTGGGCCCTCGACCTGACCTCGGACTTCGGCATCCCGGTGGTCGGGGCGTTCTCCCGGCGGACCGACAAGCCGGCCGAGGACATCCTGATCGCCTTCGGCGCCCACCTGGACCCGCACATCGCGCTCACCCGGGCGCTCACCGAGATGAACCAGTTCCTCGGCCCGGTGGCCGGGGACGAGAACGGCCACGTCAGCTACGCGGGCGCCGACCGCGAGCAGAAGCAGTGGTGGCTCACCGCGACGGTGGCCAACCAGCCCTACCTGGTGCCCGACCCGGCCGCCGAGGCGGCGGGCCCGGACCGCTGGGAGCCGCTGGCCGGCGCCGACCTGGCCGAGGACCTGGCGCTGGTCCAACGCCTGGTCGAGGAACGGGGGATGGAGTTCCTGGTGCTCGACCAGACCCGCCCGGACATCGGCCTCCCGGTGGCCAAGGTGATCGTCCCCGGGATGCGGCACTTCTGGGCCAGGTTCGCGCCCGGGCGGCTGTACGACGTGCCGGTGGCGCTGGGCTGGCTCGACGCGCCCACCCCGGAGGAGGACCTCAACCCGATCCCGATCTTCATCTGATCCACCCGCCCGGCCGCCGCCCGCACCACATGGTGAGGCGGCGGCGGGCCCAGCCCGGAAAGAGGTTCAACCATGACCGTGACCGAACAGCTTCCACCCGACCTCGCCGCCGAGGGCGGGGCGCCGCGGACCCTGCTGCGGCTGCGCCCGGAGGTGGAGGTCACCGCCCAGGGCGACGACCTGGAGCTCAGCCACCCCTGGGGCCGGCAGCGTGTGCACGCGCTCGGCGCCGACACCGTCCAGCGGCTCGCCGCACTCACCCGGGACCACCTCGACGTCGGTGAGCTCGCCGACGGCGGCAGGCTCTACCACCTGCTGAGCCGGTTCCCCTACCTGGTCTCCACCACCCTCGCCGACCCGCTCGGCGAACCGCTGGCGACCGCCGTGCCGATCGCCCGGGCCGCCGGACTGCCCGGCCTGGTCCGGGCCCCCGCCTCGGTGGTGCTGTCCCGCTTCGCGTACCTGCGGCGGCTGCCGGAGGAGCACGCCGGGGCCTGCGTGCTGGAGTCCCCGATGGCGCCGTTCCGCCTGACGCTGCACCAGCCCGCGGCGGGCGCCTTCGTGGCGGCCGTCACCGCCAACCGCTCGGTGGCCGAGGCGGCCCTGCTGGCCGGGATCAGCCAGCCGGCCGGGCAGGCGCTGGCCGGACTGCTGGCCGGCGCCGGCTTCCTGGACGACGGGGCGACCGGCGAGCCGCCGCTCTGGGACTTCCACGACCTGCTGTTCCACTCCCGGAGCCGCCCGGGCCGGCACGACTACCCGAGCGGCGGTGTCTTCGCCCATACCGACGTGGCCCAACTCCCGGCGCTGCCGGGCGTCGGAGCCCGCGAGGACGGCACCGGGATCGACCTGCCGGTGCCGGACTGGGACGAGGTGCTGGCCCGCGACCCGGCGCTCAGCGAGGTGCTGGAGGGCCGCCGTTCGGTCCGCAGCTACGCCGAGACCCCGGTCACCCTGGCCCAGTTGGGCGAGCTGCTGTACCGGGTGGCCCGGGTCCGCCGGATCATCCCGGGAGACCCGTCCGACCCGCACGGCTACGACATCGTGGACCGGCCCTACCCGGCCGGCGGCTCCACCGGTGAACTCGAGGTCTACCTCTCGGTGGTGCGCTGCGACGGACTGGTGCCGGGCGTCTACCGCTACGACGCGGCGGCCCACCGGCTGCGGCCGCGGCCGTTCGCCGGCCCGGCCGACGAGTCGGCTTTCCGCGAACTGATGACGGCGGCCTGGCGGGCCACCGGCTGCACGGTGGACCCGCAGGTGCTGCTCACCGTCACCTCGCGGTTCGGCCGGCTCTCCTGGAAGTACAGCCAGATCGCCTACGCGCTGACCCTCAAGCACGTGGGCGTGGTCTACCAGACCCTGTACCTGGTGGCGACCGCGATGGGCCTGGCCCCCTGCGGCCTCGGCTCGGGCGACACCGACGCGGCGGCCCGGGCGCTCGGCCTGGACTGGACGGCGGAGTCCTCGGTCGGCGAGTTCCTGATCGGCAGCCGCCCGGCCGACGTGCCGCGCACCGCGCACGGCTTCCACGACATCGTGGTGACCTCGCGCGGGGAGTGACGACCCGTCGTATTTTTCTGCACCGAAGACGTCCGGACATGCCGATGCCCCGCCGTGGAGTGGCGGGGCAGCGGCATGTCCGTGGGTGTTTCCAGGCTCTAGAGCCAGCCGTTCTCGCGGGCGATCCGGATCGCGTCGCAGCGGTTGCGGCCGTGGGTCTTGGCGATGGCGGCCGAGACGTAGTTGCGCACCGTGCCGGGGGAGAGCGACAGGGCGGCGGCGACCTCCGAGATGGTCGCCCCCTCGGCCACGTGGCCCAGCACCGTGAGCTCGCGCGGGGTGAGCGGCACGGCGGCCGGCCGGACCACCTCCGCGAGCAGGCGGGGGTCGTACACCCGTCCGCCCCGGGCGAGTTCGCGGACGGCGGAGATCAGCGCGCCCGGGGGCACGTCCTTGAGCAGGATCCCCGCGACCCCGTCGGCGACCGCCCGCTGGAGGTCGGAGGAGCGCGGCACCGCGATCAGGAGCAGGACGGCGGTGTCCGGGGAGCGGTCGCGGATCAGGGCGGCGGTGGCGGGGCCGCCCGGCCCCGGCAGGTCCAGGTCGAGGACCGCGACGGTCGGCCCGGTCCTGGCGGCCTCGTCGGCGGCCTCCTCGGCGGTGTTCGCCTCGGCGACCACGGCGAGGTCGGCCTCCCGGTCGAGCAGGGCTCCCAGTCCCGAGCGGAACAGGTGGTGTCCGTCGGCGAGCAGGACGTTCACGGTGGTGGTCCCGGGGGTGTGGCCCGGGGCCGAACGGTACGGCGGTTGGTCCAGCAGAGGGGTGATCATCCGGCTACCTCGGTGACAGGGAAGTCTCGGGCGAACAGGAGGGCTGACGAACGGTCAGACGGTGGTGCTGGTGGGGCTGGTAGTGCTGGTGGTGCACTCCGTGCCGGTTCGGCTCACCCCCAGCCCCAGGTGCCCTGGGTGCCGGTGGGGATCGGGGCCGGGGTGGTGGTCGAGGCGGGGGCGGGCTGGCCACCGGTTGCGTTGTTGGCCACGTCGCCGGGGGCGCCGTCGGCCGTCATGACGACGGCGGCCGGGGCGGTGTCGGCCAGCTGGAGTGCGGCCGTACCGGTCAGGATGCTGAAACCCAGGGCGACAATCGTGATGAAACGGACCTTCTGCGTCATGGGTGTGCCCGAACCTCTCGCGTTCGACTTGAACCCCGGGCTGCTTCCGGGGATCGAAGGGTGCGGCCGACGTTCCCACCGGGCCCCCTGGGGGGCTGCTGTCCCGGTTTCCGGTCCGTCGTTCTTGCCGACACCATGAGATTGGCCGCCCGGGGTGGTTCCTGTCAGCACCCGGAGCTGGCACCAGAGTGCCGTGACACCCTGAGGCCAGCTCGGGTCATGTGGTGCCACGGTGGTGACAGCCGGGCTGACCTGCGGGAACGTCCGATCCCGGTCAGGGGAGGCTGGGCAGCTCGTGGAGGCCGAGCGCGAGCCGGGAGTCGGCCTCGCAGTGCAGAAGGTGCCAGCCGCTCAGCACGCTGTCCTGGGTGGTCAGTTGCTGCCAGGCCTCGCGCAGCCCGTCCTCGGCGTCCAGCAGACTGCCCGCCACCACGAAGGCCACCGCGTCCACGGCCTGCGGGCTCACCCGGATCCGCGCGTGGCTGAGCCGGGCCGGCCCCCGGAAGCCGCGCTCCAGGCCGTCCCGTACGGCCGGAGCCACCGGAGGGCAGGCCAGGGGTCCGCTCGTCTCCAGGTGGGCACGAATCGCGTACACAGCACACAGCCTGAGGCACCGTCAGGCCTCCGACCGGCAGTTCACGGTGGCATTTCCCCGCCTGGCACCAACATGTCGCGGTCCGCGGGCGCCCCGCGGGCGGCGGGGCGTCTTCACGGTTCATCCATCGGATCGCCGCGATTGTCCGGAAGACTGTTCTAAGTTCCGTCAGGTGACGCTACGCTGACCGCCAGTCAGTATCGGTCAGCGGGTGCGCCGGTCCGATGTCCGGTCTCACGGGGAGGGTGTGATGTGTTCCGACCTTCTGGTGACGGGCCGTTGACCGATCCCCGGCCGATCGGGCTCGACCCGTTCGGCGAAGCCGTGTACCGGACGATGCTGCTCCACCCGGAGTTGGACACCCAGGGCATCGCCGCCCGGCTGGAGGCCCCCGAGGCCGACGTCAAGGCGGCGCTCGACCATCTGGCGGACCTGGCGCTCACCAGACCCACCGGCGCCGAGGACCGCTGGCGGGCCGTCAACCCGGAGCTCGGCCTCGCCACCCTGCTCGCCCTCCAGGAGGCCGAGGCGGCCCGCCGCCAGCAGGAGATCGAACGCAGCCGGGCGACCATGGCCGGCCTGATCGCCGAGTACGCGAGCGTGCGGACGCCCACCACCCAGACCGGCGTCGAACTGATCACCGACCTCGGCGAGGTCCGCGGCCGGCTCATCCAACTCGCCTCCGACGCAGCCGCGGAGGTGCTCGCACTGGCCCCCGGCGGCCCCCAGCCGCCCCAGGTCATGGAGGCCAGCCGCGCGCTCGACCAGGAGACCCTGGAACGCGGCGTCCGGATGCGCACCATCTACCAGGACAGCGTCCGCAACGACCCGGCCACCGTGCAGTACGCGCGCTGGCTGCACGGGCTCGGCGGGGCCGTCCGCACCACCCCCACCCTCCCGCTGCGGATGATCCTGGTCGACAACGCCACCGCCATCGTCCCGATCGACCCGGAGGACGCCCGCAAGGGCGCCGTACTGCTGCACAGCCCCGGGGTGATCGCCGCCCTGCGCGCCCTCTTCGAGCAACTCTGGGACCAGGCGAGGGTGCTGGGCGAGACCGTGCAACGGGATCCGCGCGGCCTCACCGCCCAGGAGCGCGAACTCCTCCGCCTCCTCGCCGAGGGCCTCACCGACGAACGGGCCGGCCAACGGCTCGGCGTCTCCCTGCGCACCGTCCGCCGGATGATGGCCGACCTGATGGTCCGGGTCGACGCCCGCAGCCGCTTCCAGGCCGGCATCCAGGTGGCCGCCCTCGGCTGGCTCGGCGAACCCACCGCCCGCTGACCCTCCGTCAGGACGCGCTATCCGCCGTTGAGCAGCGCCTCGCCGAGCGGGGTGCGCAGGTAGAGCACGGTGCGCCCGGTGCGGTGCGAGGCGGCGAGGCCCGCTGCGCGCAGGGTGGTGAGGTGGTGGGAGACGGTGGGGGACGGCATGCCGGTGCGGGCGGCCAGTTCGCTGGTGGAGGCGGGGGCGCCCGACTCGGCCAGCAGCAGCGCCCGGGAGCGGCCCAGCAGGGCGGCGAGGGTGTCGGGGGTGTGGGCGGGCGTGCTCTCCCAGAGCGCGGCGGGTAGACCAGGCCGGGCTGGTGCGGCGGGTTGCTCTGCGAGTAGACCCCGGGCCAGAGGAAGGCGGTGGGGACCAGTACCAGCCCCTGACCGCTGGCCAGGGTGCGGGTGGCCTCGAAGCGCGGGTGGCCGATCCGCAAGGTGTCGTCGGCCCAGCTGACCTTGGGGTGCAGCCCGGCGAACAGCGCGGCTGCCCCGCCGCTCGCCATCTGCCGTGCGCGGTGGAGCACTTCACCCTCGACCAGCCGCTGGATCCGGCCCCAGTGCGGCTGCACGGCCACCGCCCAGAGGACGGGCCGGAGCGCCCGCGCTGGTTCGCGTTGCTGCACGCGCTGCGCAACGCCGGGATGAGCGTCGGCGGGGCGCTCGGCGCGCTGCTGGTCGGCGTCGGCGGCGCGGCCGGGCTCCGCGCGGTGGTGCTGGCCAACGTGGTCAGCTACCTGGTGGCGGCCCGGCTGCTGCACACCTGGCGCCCGGCCGGGGAGGCCACCGGTCCGCGCGAACGCCCCGGCGGCGGCTACGCGGTGGTGCTGCGGGACCGGCGTTACCTGCTCCTCGTCCTGGTCAACCTCGGCTTCGTGTTCGCGGCGCTGGTGCTGAACGTGCTGCTCGCCGTGCACCTCACCGAGGGCCTGCACCTGGGTGTCTGGATCGCCGGAGCGCTGCTGGTCCTCAACGGGCTTCAGGTGACGGCCACCCAGACGGCGGTGAGCCGGTGGCTGGAGCGGTACCGGCCGGTGCGGGTGATCGCGGCGGCCTGCCTGGTCAACGCGGCCGCGTTCGCGCTCTTCGCGGTGCTCGGGGCGGTCCCGGGGTGGGCGGTCGGGGCCGGGCTGGTGTTCGCGACGCTCGCCTACACCTTCGCCGAGACCGCGGCCACGCCGCTGGTGAACGCGCTCAGCGTCTCGCTCGCCCCGGAACACCTGCGCGGCCGGTACCTGGCGGTCTTCCAGTTCTCCTGGACCGCCGGCCAGACGGTCGCTCCCGCCCTGCTCACCCTGCTGCTGGCCCGGAGCGCCGCCCTGCCCTGGCTCTTCCTGGTCGCGGTCAGCCTGGCGGTCGCACCGCTGTGCCTGGCCCTCGACCGCTCGCCCCTGGGGAGGGCGGTCGCCCTGGGAGCGTGAGGCTCTGCTGATGTGCGGCCCCCCGCGGGCGGCGTCGCCCGGTCAGTGCCGCGGAGCGCGGCGGGGGAGCGCGAAGACCAGGGCGAAGACCAGCAGGAGGCCGCCGGCCACCCACCAGAGGGCGTGCTGGAAGGCGTTCACGAAGACCGGCCCCATCGCCTGGGTGGCCGGGTCGGCCGCGTCCACCACCCGGAAGAAGGCCACCGAGGAGAGCCCGAGGCCGAGCGCGAAGCCCAACTGCTGGGTGGTGTTGACGATCCCGGAGGCCGAGCCGGAGTCCTCGCGCGGGACGTCGGAGAGCACCAGGTCGGTGAGCGGGGCCACGATCAGCCCCATCCCGAGGCCCATCACCACCAGCGGCAGCGCCATCTGCCAAGGGGCGACGGCCAGTCCGTACCGGGCCGCCTCGGCGAGGTAGATCAGGGTGCCGGCCGCCATCACCAGCGCGCCCGCCTGGAGCACCTTGCGTCCGAACCGCGGCACCAGCACCTGCACCGAGATCCCGGCCGCCAGCGAGACCGCGATCGAGAACGGCACGCCGCTCAGGCCGGCCTTCAACGCGCTCCAGCCGAGGCCGAGTTGCAGGTAGAGGGTCCAGACCAGGAAGAAGATGCCGGTGGCCAGCCCGAAGCAGAGCTGGACGCCGATCCCGCCCGCGAAGCTGCGCACCCGGAACAGCGCCAGCTCCACCAGCGGTGAGCCGTCCCGACGGGTCTTGGCCTTCTCGTACACCACGAACAGCGCCAGCACCGGGATGCTCAGGCCCATCGAGACGAAGCCCCAGAGCGGCCAGCCGGCCTCCCGGCCGTGGGTGAGCGGGTAGAGCAGCATCAGCAGGCCGACGGCCCCGATCACCATGCCGACCAGGTCGAGCTTGAGCGCCTTCGGGGCGCGGGACTCGTCGACGTACTTCAGGCCCATCAGCAGACCGGCCAGGCCGATCGGCAGGTTGACCAGGAAGATCGGCCGCCAGCCGAGGCCGAACAGGTCCCACTCCGTCAGCAGCGCGCCCAGCAGCGGGCCGAGCACCGCGCCCATCCCGACCATCGCGCCGAACATCCCGAAGACCTTCCCCCGCTCCTCGGCGGGGAAGGAGACGTGGATGATCGAGAGCACCTGGGGCACCATCAGCGCGGCCGTTGCACCCTGCAACACCCGGGCGGCGACCAGGACTTCGGGGCTCCAGGCCAGGCCGCAGAGGGCCGAGGCGAGGGTGAAGCCGGTGATGCCCAGCAGGAAGAGCTGCTTGCGGCCGTGGATGTCGCCGAGCCGCCCGCCGGTGATCAGGCCGACGGCGAAGGCCAGCGCGTAGCCGGCGGTGATCCACTGGAGCGCGCCGAAGCCCGCGCCCAGGTCCTGCTGGATGCTCGGCATGGCGATGTTCACGATGGTGACGTCGACCAGGTCCATCAGGCTGGCCGTCATCACCACCGCGAGCGCCAGCCAGCGCCGCCGGTCGGCGGGAGGCGCCGCCGTGGTGTCGGTGGGTGGCACCACGAGAGTGGTGTCGGTGGCGGATGGCATGGTGGGACTCCTTCGGCAGGGACGCCGCGCGTCGGCTGGGAACGTTCCGAAGGTAGTGGCCAACTAGGTCAGATCCTGGCCGCCTTGTCCGCCATGCTGGATCCCATGACGGACACCCCGGCGAGACTGCTGAGCCTGCTCTCCCTCCTCCAGACCCCGCGCGAGTGGCCCGGCAGCGAGCTGGCCGGCCGGCTCCGGGTCAGCCCGCGCACCATCCGCCGCGACATCGAGCGGCTGCGCGAGCTCGGCTACCCGGTGGAGGCCACCAAGGGCGCGATCGGCGGCTACCGGCTGGTGGCCGGGGCCGCGATGCCGCCGCTGCTGCTGGACGACGAGGAGGCGGTGGCCATCGCGGTCGGCCTGCGGGCCGCCGCCGGGCAGGCGGTGGAGGGGATCGAGGAGGCCTCGGTGCGGGCCCTGGCCAAGCTGGTCCAGGTGCTGCCCGCCCGGCTGCGGCACCGGGTCGGCTCGTTGAACGCGGCCACCGTGCCGATGGTCGGGTCCGGCCCCCGGGTCGACCCCGAGGTGCTCACCGTGCTGGCGACGGCCGCCTCCGGCCGGGAGCGGCTGCGCTTCGGCTACCGGGCCGGGGACGGCGCCGAGTCCAGACGGCTGGTCGAGCCGCACCGGCTGGTGGCAGCGGGGCGGCGCTGGTACCTGGTCGCCTTCGACAACGAGCGGGACGACTGGCGGATCTTCCGGGTGGACCGGGTGACCGGCCCTCAGCTCACCGGAGCCCGCTGCGCCCCCAGGGAGCTGCCCGCCGAGGACGCCGGCGAGTACGTCCGGGTCCGGCTGCACGCCCGCCCCCGCACGTACCGGGCGGTGGCCGTGCTGCACGCCCCGCCGGAGCGGGTCCGGGAGCGCCTCGGCATGGCGGAGGACGAGCTGACCGAACTGGACGGCGGCCGGACCCTGCTGCGCACCCGCTCCGACTCGCTGGAGTGGATCGGGATCCGACTGGCCACCCTGGGCTGCGAGTTCGAGGTCCGCGAACCGGCCGAACTCCGCTCCCACCTGCGCGAACTCGCCGCCCGGGCGGCCCGGGCGGCCGACGGCTGACCCCGGGCGCGGTAGTTCCGCCCACTGCCGTTCCACCAGGTGGAAGTCCCTGCCCCGGCCGCTTCTGGCGGAGTCTTCGCGCATCTACCGTTTGGGGGCGTTGCGCCTGGCCCGGAATCGGAGCCGGGCGGCAGAGATGGGGGGCAGGGCCGATGACATCCGTGACCGTGCCGGGATCACCGGATTCCGGTTCGTACTCCGCGCCGGAGCCGCAGGCCGTGCAGGAGCGGCTCGCGCGCCTGTGGGCGGACACCTTGCAGACCTCGCCCGTCGGCCTGCACGACGACTTCTTCGAGCTCGGTGGAGACTCGCTGGCCGCCGCCGAGCTCCAGGCGGAGATGGACCGGGAGTTCGGGGTCGAGATCTCGGCCACCACGCTGTTCCTGTCGCCGACCATCGCCGAGCTCTCCCAGGTCATCCACCGGGCGCTGACCGACGGGGGCCGGGCTTGAGCACCGACCACATCGACGAGGCCGTGGTGTCGGACCGCCTCGCCGACCCCGGGCTCTACTCCCAGGGCGACCCGCACGCGCTCTGGCGCTGGCTGCGGGAGAACGAACCGGTGCGCTGGCAGCCCGGCCGGTCGGCGGCGGAGGGCGGCTACTGGGTCGTCACCCGGTACGCGGACGTGGAGCGGGTGCTGCGTGACCACGCCGTCTTCACCTCGGAGCGCGGCACGCTGCTCAACCTGCTCGGCCAGGGCGACCCGGCGGCCGGGCAGCAGCTGGCGGCCACCGACCCGCCCCGGCACGACCGCATGCGCGCGCCGCTCCAACGGGCGCTGAACGCACGGCCCTTGGAGTCGTACGCGGACGCGATCCGGGCCGGGATCCGCGAGCTGGTGGCGCCGCTCGGCACGGGCCGGCCGTTCGACTTCGCCGAGGCCATGGCCCGCCTCCCGCTGATCGCGCTGGGACTCCTGCTGGACCTGCCGCCGGAGGACCACCAGCGCCTGATCCGGCTCGCCGTGATGGCCACCGCCGAGGAGGACCCGGAGGTCCAACTGCCGTCCGGTGAGCAGCAGACGCTGACCCGGGCGCACCGCGAGCTGTTCGCCTACTTCTCCGACCTGGTCCGCCGGCGGACCCGGGAGCCGGGTGACGACATCGTGAGCCTGCTGGCCACCACGGAGGTGGACGGAGTGCTGCCCTCCTCCGGCTCGGTGATCTCGAACTGCTACAGCATGCTGCTCGGTTCGGCCGGCACGCTGCCGCACGTGGCCACCGCGGCGGTGCACGAGCTGGCCCGCAGCGGGGGGTACGAGGACTGGGCCGCCCGGCCCGAGCTGCTGGACTCCGGAGTGGAGGAGGCGCTGCGCTGGGCCACCCCGGCCAGCAACTTCATGCGCTACACGCTCCGCCCGGTCGAGCTCTCCGGGACGTCGGTCCCTGCGGGGAGCGCCGTGGTGGCCTACCTGGCCTCGGCCAACCGGGACGCCGCGGTCTTCGCCGATCCGGACGTCTTCGACGTGGCTCGGCGTCCGAACCGGCACCTCGCCTTCGGGGTCGGCCACCACTACTGCGTCGGGTCCCAACTCGCCCGGCTCTCCCTGCGGCTGCTGTTCTCCGAGCTGTTCGCGCTGTGCTCCTCGATCACCCCGGTGGGCGAGGCCGAGCTGTTCCACTCCCGGTTCCTCGCCGGGTACAAGCGGCTGCCCGTGGTCGGGCGGCCGCACGCCGCGGCGGACCACCTCCGGACGGCCTGAGATGACGGTGTGGACTCCGGACCTGACCGGTCCGGCCCCTGCGGAGCACCCCCGGCACGTCCTGGACCTCCTCGACCTGGCGAACCGTCAGGGAACCGCCGTGGTGGACCCCGAGGGCTCGTTCGAGTACCCGGAGCTGCACGCCCGGGCGCTGGCGGTGGCGGCCGCCCTGCGCGGGCTCGGGGCCGCGCCCGGCGAGCCGGTCGTGGTGCACGCCCGGCTGTCCCGGTGGGCCGTCCTGGCGATGCTCGGGGTGCTGTACGCGGGCTGCCGGTACGTGCCCGTGGACGCGGGATTCCCGGCCGCCCGGCAGCAGTTGATGGCCGAGGCGAGCGGAGCCCGGTTCGCCGTGGTGGAGCCGGGGCTGACCGAGGACCGGCCCGGACCGCGGGTGGCCGCCCTCCCGGGTCTGCGGGCGGTCCCGGCCGACCTCACCGGTGCCGGCGTCCAGGACGGCGCCGTCCCGCTGCTCGGGCCGCTCGCCTACACGTACTTCACCAGCGGCTCCACCGGCCGCCCCAAGGGCGTCACGGTCTCGGCCCGGGCCCTCGGATACTCGACCGCCTGCCGGATGCAGTACTACCCGTCCGAGGTCTCCGCCTTCCTGCTCTGCTCCTCGATCTCCTTCGACAGCTCGGTCGCGGGGATCTACTGGACCCTCGCCGGCGGCGGACGGCTGGTCATCCCCAGCGACCGGCCTTCCGACCTGCTGGCCATCCTCCGGGCGGCCGGGGAGCACGCGGCCTCGCACCTGCTGGTACTGCCCTCGCTCTACCGGATCGCGCTGCGCAGCGGCCAGGCCGACCGGCTCGGCACGCTCTCCACGGTGATCGTCGCGGGCGAGGCCTGCCCGCCGGAGCTGGTCGCGGAGCACTTCGCGAGCCTGCCGGCCACCCGGCTGTTCAACGAGTACGGCCCGACCGAGTGCACCGTCTGGAGCACCGTCCACGAGTGCCGTCCGGCCGATGCCGAGGCCGCCGACGTGCCGATCGGGGCGCCGATCCCGGGCGCGCTGCTGTACGTGCGGACCCCTGACGGGGCCGCGGTGGAGCCCGGTGCGACGGGTGAACTCCACATCGGGGGGCCCGGCCTGGCCGATTCGGTCCGGCCGGCCGGCCGGTACCGCACCGGTGACCTGGTGTCCGTCACCCCGGCCGGGGAGCTGCGCTTCCACGGCCGGGCCGACCACCAGCTCAAGCTGGGCGGGGTGCGCCTCGAACGCGGCGAGATCGAGCGGCTGCTGACGGCCCACCCGTCGGTGGCCGGGGCGGGCGTGGGCGTGGGCCGGACCGCCGGCCGGGCCAGGCCGGTGGCCTTCGTGGTGCCGTCCGAGGAGGGCCCGGACTTGCGCGAGCTGCGGGCCGGGCTGGTGGCGGCGCTGCCGGCGGTGGCCGTCCCGGCCCGGATCGAGGTGCTGCCCGCGCTGCCCGAGCTGCCCAACGGGAAGGTCGACCACCGCGCCCTGGACCGGATGGCCGGGGTGGCCCTCGGCCACGGACCGGCCGGAACGGAGCGGACCGGATGACACCGCCCGGACGCTCCCGCTGGCTGCTCTGCCGTCGGCGCCGACCGGAGGCCGCGCTCCGGCTCTACTGCTTCCCGCACAGCGGCGGTTCGGCCGGGGAGTACTTGCGCTGGGCGGACCGGCTGCCGGCCGACGTAGAGGTCTGGGCGGTCCAACTCCCGGGCCGGGGAAGCCGGTTGCGGGAGGATCCGGTGACCGCGATGGCCGAGCTGACCGAGGCCCTGGTGACGGAGGCGGAGTTCGCCCCGCCGTTCGCGTTCTTCGGCCACAGCCTGGGCGCCCCGGTGGCCTTCGAGACCGCCGTGGAGCTGCGCCGGCGCGGCCTGCCCGGGCCCGTGGAGCTCTTCGTCTCGGCGAACGGCGCCCCGGACGAGCACCGCCCCGGCCTCTCGCTCTCCGAGGTGGCCGCCCCGGACCTGACGGCCCGGGTGGAGCGGCTGTACGGACCGCTCCCGGCGGAGCTGACCCGGGATCAGGAGCTGCTCGAGCTCTACCTGCGGGGCATGCGGGCGGACCTGACCGTGGTCGCCACCTACCGGTACCGCCCGACCGCGCCGCTGGACCTCCCGGTCAGCGTCTACGGCGGCACCGCGGACCGGGAGACCCCGGAGCGGCTGGCCGGCTGGGGGCGGCACACCACGGCGGACTGCGAGGTGGGGCTGCTCCCCGGCGGCCACTTCTACTTCCGGGACCACCCCGACGAGTTCTTCGGCCGGTTCGCCGACGGGCTGACCGCCTGCCTGCGCCGGCTCCCGGCCGCCTGACCCCCCAGCGCCTGACCCCCCCAGGGCCTGACCCGCAGCGCCCGACCCCGCGCCGACCGACCCCGCGTCGGCCGGCCCCGGCCACCCCGCCGGCCCCCTGACCACCCACGCCCACCGCCGTCCCGAGGAGTCACCGTGGCCGACGCCATCATCGACCTGCGCAGCGAGACCGTCACCAAGCCCTCTCCGGCCATGCGGCGGGCGATGGCGGAGGCCGAGGTCGGGGACGACACCCTCGGCGAGGACCCGACCGTGATCCGCCTGGAGCGGATGCTGGCCGAGGCGTTCGGCTTCGGCGGAGCGCTCTTCCTGCCCTCCGGGGTGATGGCCAACCAGCTCGCCCTGCGACTGCTGGTGCCGCCGGGCCAGGAGCTGCTCGCCGACGCCGACGCGCACTTCCTGCTGTACGAGGACGCCGGGGTGGCCTGGCACGGCGGCGTCCAGACCCGCACGCTGCTCTCCGACGACGGCCTGATCGACCCGGTCCTGCTGGAGCGCATGATCCGCCCGGCGGCGGGCTGGTCGGTCGGCACCCGGGCGGTGGCCGTGGAGAACACGCACAACCGGGGCGGTGGCACGGTCTACCCGCTGGAGACCCTGCGCGAGCTGCGCCGGACCGCCGACCGGCACGGGATCGCGGTGCACTGCGACGGGGCCAGGCTGTGGAACGCGCACGTGGCCGGCGGGGTCCCGCTGGAGGCCTTCGGGCCCTGCTTCGACACCCTCTCGGTCTGCGTCTCCAAGGGGCTGGGCGCCCCGGCCGGCACGGTCCTGCTGCTCGACGCCGACCGTCGGGAGGAGGCCCGGGTGATGCGGCACCGGATGGGAGGCTCGATGCGGCAGGCCGGGATCCTCGCGGCGGCCGGCATCCACGCCTTCGAGCACAACGTGGCCCGGCTGGCCGAGGACCACGACAACGCCCGGGAGATCGCCCGGCTGCTCCGCGAGGAGGGCCTGGCCGTCCGGGAGCCGCAGACCAACATCGTCCTGGTGGAGGTGGCCGACGCGGCCGCCGTGGTCGCAGCCTGCGCCGAGGCCGGGGTCAGGGTCTCGGCCCTCGACCCGCGGACCGTCCGCCTGGTGACCCACCTCGACGTCGACCGCGACGCCTGCCGGCAGGCGGCCCTCACCGTGGCGAAGACCCTCCACCACTGATCCCCCTCGCACCACCAGTCCCCTCGCAGCACCCCCGAAAGGAAGTCATGACCAACCAACTTGCCGCATCGGACGAGGAGTTCGCACCCCTCGGGCTGACCTACGACGATGTCCTGCTGGTCCCGGGCGCCTCGGACATGGCCCCGGACGAGATCGACACGGCGACCCGGCTCAGCCGCAACGTCCGGCTGAACGTCCCGCTGGTCTCGGCCGCGATGGACAACGTCACCGAGGCCCGGCTGGCGGTCGCGATGGCCCGGCAGGGTGGCATCGGCATCCTCCACCGCAACCTCTCGATCGAGGACCAGGTCGGGCAGGTGGACCGGGTCAAGCGCTCCGAGTCCGGTATGGTCACCGACCCGGTCACCATCCGGCCGGACGCCGCCCTCGCGGAGGCCGACGCGCTCTGCGCCCGGTACCGGATCAGCGGTGTCCCGGTCACCGACGGCACGGGCCGGCTGCTCGGCATCGTCACCAACCGGGACCTGGCCTTCGCCACCGACCGGACCAGGCCGGTGCGTGAGTTCATGACGCCCATGCCGCTGGTCACCGGCCCGGTCGGGATCTCCGCCGAGGACGCGGTCGAGCTGCTCCGCCGGCACCGGATCGAGAAGCTGCCGCTGGTCGACGAGGCCGGCACGCTGCGCGGCCTGATCACGGTCAAGGACTTCGTCAAGGCCCGTCGGTACCCGCTGGCCGCCAAGGACCAGCAGGGGCGCCTGCTGGTCGGCGCGGCGGTGGGGGTGGCCGGCGACGCCTTCGAGCGGGCCCAGGCCCTGGTCGCGGCGGGGGCGGACGTCATCGTGGTGGACACCGCGCACGGCCACTCCCGGATGGTCTCCGACATGGTGGCCAAGATCAAGGCGGACTGCCGGGTCGACGTGATCGGCGGGAACATCGCCACCCAGGAGGGTGCGCAGGCGCTGATCGATGCCGGGGTGGACGGCATCAAGGTGGGCATCGGCCCCGGCTCCATCTGCACCACCCGGGTGGTCGCCGGAGTGGGTGTCCCGCAGATCACCGCCATCCGGCAGGCCGCGCGGGCCGCGCGGGCGGCCGGGATCCCGGTGGTCGCCGACGGCGGTCTCCAGTACAGCGGGGACATCGCCAAGGCCCTGGTGGCGGGCGCCGACACGGTCATGCTCGGCAATCTCCTCGCGGGCTGCGAGGAGGCTCCGGGCGAGCTGCTGCTGATCAACGGCAAGCAGTTCAAGGCGTACCGGGCGATGGGCTCGCTCAGCGCGATGCAGAGCCGGGGCGAGCGGAAGTCCTTCTCCAAGGACCGCTACTTCCAGGAGGACGTCGCCAGCGACTCGGACCTGATCCCCGAGGGCATCGAGGGCCGGGTGCCGTTCCGCGGCCCGCTGGCCGGGGTGGTGCACCAGCTCGCCGGCGGGCTGCGGCAGTCGATGTTCTACGTGGGCGGCCGGACCGTCCCGGAGCTCCAGGAGCGCGGCCGGTTCGTCCGGATCACCTCGGCGGGGCTGAAGGAGAGCCACCCGCACGACATCCAGATGACCGTCGAGGCGCCCAACTACTCGCCGCGGTGAGGAAGTCCGCGAGACGGCCGAGGGGCCCGCACCACAGGTGCGGGCCCCTCGGCCGTCCGCCGTGCGGGACGGTGTCAGCTCTCGATCGAGTCGGTGTCCACCAGCTCGAAGAGCTCGTTCACCGAGGCGATCCGGTACTCCGCCTCCTCGGTCGATCCGGTGGCGGCCACGCTCTTCAGCAGCTCCTCCATGGCCGTGACGGCCGCCCGGATGACCTGGTTGGCGTAGATCACCCCGGCGGCGCCCAGCCGGCGCAGTTCCTCGCCGCCCGCCGTGTAGTACGTGGTGGGCACCATGAGGACCGGCACCCCGGGGAAGTCCGGCGCCAGCCGGGCGCAGAACTCGCCGACCTCGTCGGCGGTGCTCCGCTTGCTGTGGATCAGCAGGGCGTCGGCCCCGGCCCGGCAGTAGAGCCGGGCCCGGTCCAGCGCGTCGTCCATCCCGGCGCCCGCGATCAGCGACTCCAGCCGGGCGACGGCCATGAAGCCCTCGGTCCGCTGGCCGGCCTTGACGGCGTCGATCTTCCGGGCGAAGGTCTGCGGGTCCTCCAGCCGGTGCCCTTCGCGGAAGCTGTTGCGCTTGGGGTACTGCTTGTCCTCGATGCAGACCGCGTCGATCCCCGAGTCCTCGTACAGCCGGGCCATCCGGCGGACCACGTTGACGTCGCCGAAGCCGGCGTCGACGTCCGCGATGACCGGGAGGCTGCTGGAGCGCCGGATGCGTTCGGCGTCCGCGTGGAACTCGGTCATGGTGAGGATCCCGGCGTCCGGCACGCCGTGCGAGGTCGAGATGCCGAGGCCTCCGGCCCACAGGGCCTCGAAGCCGGCCCGTTCGGCGAGGATGGCGGAGAGCCCGTCGTGCACGCCCATCGCCCGGACCAGGGTGCCGGATGCCAGCAGGGCCCGGAGGCCGCCGTTCTGAGTCATGATTCCTTCCGCATCGGTGAGAGCCAGGCGCCCCGCCCGGGCAGGTGCCGGTCGGTACGGGCGCGGGCCGCGGCGCCGTCCGTCTCGCCCGCCACGGCCTGGAGCACGTCGAGTGATTCGGGGACGGTGACGGCCTCGTTGTCGAGGGACAGCCAGGCGAAGAGCTCGTCCGGGGCCTCGGCCACGGCCTGGACGGCCAGGTCGTGGCGGTCGTCGCGGTGGCCGGGCAGCTCGGCCGCCGCCGCCTTGATCGCGGCGGTGCTCCAGGCGCCCTCGGACAGCACGGTCAGCCTCGGGTGGGCGGCCAGCCGTTCGACGGCGGCCCCGGCGGACAGTCCGGCCAGTAGGAGCCGGACCCCGATCACGTGGCCGCTGGTCATCGGGACCGTCACGGCGTGCGACTCGGCCAGCAGGCCGGGCAGCACCTCCGTCAGGTCGGTGGCGTGGTGCGAGGGACGGGCGTCGAAGACGGCGCTGTTCACAGCGCCCTTGCCCGCCTTGTCGGTGTCGGTCGCGCAGCGGATGACCGTGGCGCTCAGCCGGGCGATGTGCCCCGGTCCGACCGCCGCCACCACCCGGCCGAGCGCGGTGGTGTTGCAGCTGGCCAGTCGGACGCTGGAACTGCCCACCGCAGCACGGTAGTTGAGCGCCGAGTGGATCAGCGGCCCGAGGCTGCGGTCCCGCTCACCGCCGCAGAAGACGGCGGCCACCCCGGCCGCGCGGTAGCGCCCGGCCCGGCCGGCGCCGCTGCGCGACGGGCCGGCGTCCACCACCACGTCCGCCTCCGCCAGCAGTTCCTCCAGACGGCCCGTCACCGGTACGCCGTCCAGCGCCAACCGGAGCTCGGCGGCCTCGTCGTAGGCGAAGCAGGGCAGGGCCGGCCGGGCCAGGATGCCGGGGCCGGCCGAGCGGACGGCCACTCCGGCCAGCGTCAGGCCGGGCTGTGCGGTGATCGCGTCGGCGAGCCGCTTGCCGATCACCCCCATGCCGAGAACGGCTACCCGCATGACGGTCCCTCACCTTCCGTACGGGCGGCCCGCTCCGAGGGCGGGCCGGCGTGGGCGTCGGTGAACGCGATCACCAGGTGGAGGTCGGGCCCGTCCGCGACCGGCGGCCCGAGCAGCACGGCCTCCTCCCAGTGGAAGGTGCCGGTGAGGTCGAGCATGTACTGCGCGGCCCGCGAGGTGTCGCCCGCGACCGCCGGGGGCAGCACGCGCAGCGGCCGGCTCCCGGCCAGGGCCGACGGTCCGGCGCCCCGGAGGGTCGCGGTGAGCAGCCAGCAGCGGGTCTGCGGGGTGGCCAGCGTGCGGATCAGGACCGGGAAGCCGAGGCCGTCCGGTGCGAACCGCTCCGGCGGCCCGCACCGGAGCGCGTCGACCGGGCCCAGGCCCGAGCCGTCACCGGTGCGGGGCGCGGGGGCGAGCAGGACGGCGTCGGCGCCGGTCGGGGCGTCCGGCAGCGCGCCGGCCACCGCGCCGAGGGCCCGGAGCGCGCCCCGCACCCCGGCCCCCGCGGCCGCCGGGGAAGCCGGCGGGAGCACCGCGGTCATCGCGGGTCGTGCCGCTTGACGAGGTCGAGGACGTCGGCGGTCACCTGGTCCAGCGGCCGGGTGCCGTCGACCACGTGCAGCGACGGGGTCTCCTCCCAGGGCTGCTCCAGGAAGGCGTTGCGGACGGCGGTCATCCGCTCCAGGTCCAGCTCCTCGCGCTTGTTCGAGGAGCCGTCCCGCTCGATGATCCGGACGGCCGCCACCTCGGGCGGCACGTCCATGAAGATCGTCAGGTCGGGCCGGGGCAGCCCCCGGTTGACCCGCTTCAGCCAGTCGAGGTCGGTCAGCCCGCGGGCCAGGAAGTAGGTGTAGCTGGAGTAGACGTACCGGTCGGTGACGACCGCCGCCCCGGCGGCGAGCGCCGGCGTGACCGTCTCCCGGAAGTGCCGCGCCCGGTCGAAGGCGGCGAGCAGCGCCAGCTCGGACAGCACGGACGGGTCGTCGACCTCCAGGTCCAGCATCCGGCGGACCATCGGGTCCTGCCGGTAGCGGTCGGTCGGCTGGCGGGTCAGGACCGTTTCGCCGAGCGGGCTCAGCGCGGCCTCGATCTGCTTGATCTGGGTGGTCTTGCCGCTGCCGTCGATGCCGCAGACGGCGACGAAGTAGCCGGGCCACCGGCGGTTCTCAGTCATGCCCGGCAACCTGCCCCAGGCCCGAG
This sequence comes from Kitasatospora sp. NPDC088742, assembly GCF_055584905.1. Lineage (NCBI taxonomy): Bacteria > Bacillati > Actinomycetota > Actinomycetes > Kitasatosporales > Streptomycetaceae > Kitasatospora > Kitasatospora sp. NPDC088742. The sequence continues at coordinate 25,667 of NZ_JBVJLD010000067.1, forward strand.
GCGGGTGTCGACCCCGGTGCGGGGCACTTCCGCCCGGCGGAAGACTCTCCGGCGGGCGTCCCGGGCGGTGGCCCGGCCCGGACCCGGCGGATCCCCGGTCACGCCCGCGACGTCAGTGTTCTCGTGAGGTGCCCGCCGGATCGCATCCGGAGGGACGCAGTAGCATCTGCGGCCGAACCGCTCACCAAGCCGCCCCCCACCGGTTTGGCATGGTGCACGGAACTGACCGGATCTCGAACGGCCAATCGTTGCCTGGGAGGCGGAAGTGCAGCTGGTGAAGCGGACACTCGACGTGGTCGGTGTGCTGTCGGAGTCGCGGGACGGACTGACGCTCCAACAACTCTGCGAACGCCTGGACGTACCCGGCGCCAGCATGCACCGGCTGCTCGCGGTGCTGCGTGACGAACAGTTCATCACCCGCTCCGAGGCGAACCGGCGGTACTTCATCGGACCGGCCGCCTGGGCGATCGGCGAGAGCGCCAGCCGCGGCGTCGACTCGGTGGCCGAGCGCGCGCACGGCGCCCTCACCCGGCTGGCCGAGGAGGTCCGGGAGCCGGTGCTCGTCACCGAGCTCAGTCAGCGCAGGGCCGTCTGCACCGCCCGCTTCGATCCGGAGCACCCGGTCGCCATCTCGGCCAGGGTCGGGCAGAGCCTGCCCCTCTACGCCACCGCGGCGGGCCGGACCCTGCTCACCGACCTGGCCGAGCACGAGGTCCGGCGGCTGTTCGCGGAGACCGAGTTCACCGCCTTCACCCCGCGCACTCCGCGCGGGGTGCCCGACGTGCTCCGGCACCTCTTCCTCACCCGCAAGCACGGCTACGGCGTCGCCTACAACGAGTTCGACCGGGGCATCTGGTCGCTGTCCGCTCCGATCCGCGGCGGCTCGGGCCAGATCCTGGCCACCGTGACGGTGACCACCGGCGGGGAGCGGGTGGAGCGCGGCGGCACCCGGGACCGGATCCGCAGCCTGGTGCTGGAGGCGGCCGGCCGGATGGCCGCCGATCTCGGCAACGCCGCCCCCGCCGCCCCGGCCCGGGGCTGGCCGAACGACAGCGCGGTCTGTTCGCTGCACGGCGCGGCCCGGTCCGGCCGGATCTCCGCCGGTCCGGCCGTGGTCAGGCCCGGCCGGACGGTTCACCCGGCCAGGCCGTCGACGAATTCGGCGACCAGGGCCCTCCCGCTGTCCGAGAGTTCGTAGAGCACCCGGTTGGCGGACCGGCGGCGCACCGCCAGCCCGGTGGAGACCAGGATGCCGAGGTGCTCGGAGACGGTGCTGGGGGACAGCTCCAGCCGCCCGGACAGCGCGGTGGTGGTGGTCGGCACGGTCAGGCAGCGCACCACCGTCGCGCGGCTGCGGCCGAGCAGGAGCGAGAGCCGGTCCCCGCTCTCCGGCGTCCGGGCCGCCGCCGGAGTCAGGCGTGCCAGCCCGGCGGCGCTGCGGGCCTGGTAGCCGAGGTGGACGCCGCCGTCCCGGTCGGCCGTGACCACCACCCGCTCACGGGCGAACAGCAGGGGCACCAGCACCAGGCCGGACGGCGCCTCGGGCAGCGCGGCCGTGGCGGCGGTGTCCACCCGCAGCCGCGGCCCGCGCCACTCCACCCGGGTGTGCAGGCACCGGAGCAGTTCGTCGACGCCCGCGCCCACCAGGGTCCGGGCCCGGAAGGTGACCTCCTCCTCCAGGGCGCCGAGCATCTCGGGCCAGAGCCCGGCCAGCACCAGCTCCCAGTAGCGGCCGAGGCTTTCGCAGTACCACTCCAGCGCTCCCTGCGGGTCCTGGCCGAAGCGGCGGAAGGCGGGCGGCAGACCACCGGGGTACTCCTGCCGGAGCCGGTGGCGCAGCTCGGCCGGATCGGTCGCGCCGATCCGGCCGAGCGCGGCCGGCAGCCCGTCCGCGGAGCCGGCCTCCGGGCAGAGCAGGAAGTCCGGGATGCGCGGGCTCGGCCAGCCGGCCACCCAGTCCCGGAGCCGGCAGCCGCCCGACCGGCCGAGCGTGGCGCCGGCCGACCGCGCCCAGCCGCGGTACGGGAAGGGCGGCAGCTCGCGGCCGTGGGCCAGCAGGATGGCGCTGGAGAGCGTCTCCCAGAGGGCGTTGGGCGCGACCCTGATCCGGGACAGGGCCGTGTCGCTGACGGTGAGGCCGATCAAGGCGCGGTCAGCAGGTCGAGCAGCCGGGCGGCGCCGTGCTCGGGGTCGGTCACCCGGAGCTCCAGCAGCGGTGAGCCGCGCAGCGCGTGCAGCGAGGCGTCCCCGGCCGCCTGGGCCGTGATCAGTTCGCCGAAGGAGTAGGGGAGTCCGGGGGCGTCCCGGTCGGCGGTCCAGCCCACCGAGACCTGGACGAAGGCGCCCCGGGCCGGGCCGCCCTTGTGCAGCTGCCCGGTCGAGTGCAGGTAGCGCGGTCCCCAGCCCAGGGTCACCGGACGGCCCGTCAGGTCCGCCAGCAGGGACCGGAGCCGGGCCAGCCGGTGGTCCCGGACCGGATCGGCGTAGCAGAGCAGCGCCAGGTAGTCCCGCTCGCCGAGGCCGTCGGCGAACCGGGCCAGGGCCTCCCGGACCGAGCCCGGCGGGGTCGGCAGGAGGCCGGGCCCGCTGCCGCGCACCTCGACCGGGCCCTCGACGAGCAGCGGGGGGACGGCCGGCCCGGGGCGCTCCAGCAGCTCGCGGGTGGCCCGCTTGGCGGACTCGACGTCCGGCTGGTCGAAGGGGTTCACCCCGAGCAGTGCCCCCGCCAGGGCGGTGGCGGTCTCCCAGAGCAGGAACTGCGCGCCCAGCGGGCCGTACGTGGCGAAGCCGTCACCGGCCCTCTCGGGCACGGCGGTTGACGGCCCGTCGGGCAGCAGCAGTCCGACCACGGCGCCGGCGGGCGGGTGCACCACCTCCGGTGCGTCCGGGCCGCCCGCCACCAGCGGGAGCAGACCGGTGCCGTCCTTGCCGGTGCTCTCCGCCACCAACTGCTCGGCCCAGCAGGCGAACGCGGCCTCCGGCAGGCGGTCGGCCAGCACCAGCGGACGCTCCGGGGAGGCCGCCAGGACGGCGGCCAGCCGCAGCGCGGGGTTGTCCGGGCGATCGGTGGCCAGCAGCGGAGCGGCGGCGGCGGCCCCGGCCAGCAGGCTCCGGACGTCGGCTCCGGCCAGCCCGGCGGGCACCAGGCCGAACGGGGTCAGCGCGCTGTACCGCCCGCCGACGTCCGGCTCGACCTGGAAGATCGCCCGGTACCCCTGCCGCCGGGCCAGTGCGGCGAAGTCGGAGCCCTGGTCGGTGACGGCCACCAGGTGCCGGCCGGGGGCGAGCCCCTGGCCGGCCAGCGCCTCGGTGGCGGCCCGGCGCAGGGCCTCGGTCTCGACGGTGTGGCCGGACTTGCTGGAGACCACCACCACGGTGTGCCGCAGGTCCCGGTCCAGGACCCGGTGGACGGCGTCCGGGTGGGTGGTGTCCAGGACGGTGAGCGAGCCTCCGGCCGCGCGGTCGATCGCCGCCGCCGCCAGCGCGTTGCCGCCCATGCCGCAGAGCACCACCTCGGTCAGGCCCTCGGACCCGAGTTCCGCGCGCAGCGCGTCGATCCCGTCGAGCGCGGCCCGGCCACGCTGCGGGGCGAGCACCCAGCCCAGCCGGTCCGCCGCCTCCGCCTCGGCCCGGGGCCCCCAGAGCGTCGGGTCCTGGGCCGCCAGCCGGCCGGCCGCGCGGGCGGCGACCAGCCGGGCGAGCGGCTCCGAGCGGTCACCCGGGCCACGGGTCTCCACCCGGACGGCGGCGGTCCCGCCGCCCGGTCCCGGCGGCACCTGAGGTGCTCCGTGACTGCCTGCCTCGCGCATGCGCGCCCCCTCTGGTCTGGTGTGCCGGAATTCTTCGCGGGTCGGCGGGTGCCGGCCAACCACCACGGGCCGGTGTTCCGCCCGGTGGAAGGCGCCGGCCGGCCCGTCCTCACAACTGCCCGTACGACCGCCGGTCCGCTTGTGGCGGACGGTGCGTCAGGTGATCCTCAGGGCGGCTTCGAGGAGCACCGCCGCGTCCCGGCGGGCGTCGGCCAGGCCGGGCAGTTCCGGCCCGGTGCCGGGGCCCAGGGAGTCGGCCCAGGCGCGGAGTTGACCGCGGAACCCGGTCCGGCCGGGCGCGCCGGTGGTCCGGGTGCGCCGGGAGGTGCCGGCGTCGTCCCAGGTCTCGACCTCCAGCACCGCTCCGAGGTCCCGAGAGTAGGGAGATGGCAGGTGCAGCGTGGCCACCGTGCGTTCCGACACGAACTCGATGGTCTCCCGGTAGGTCCGGTGCTCCGGCAGCCGGACGTGGCTCATCTCCACCACCAGGTCCGGGCCAGGACGCCAGCAGCAGGTCACCGCGGAGCCCTCGGCCCAGGCGGCGGCGTGCAGCAGGTGCCCGGACAGCTCCAGGCCGGCCGGCTCCAGGATCCGCCGCACGATGTCGGTCTGGTGCACCAGCGAGCCGCCCAGCCCGCGGGCGTACACCTCGCGCTGCAGGGCGGTGCTCGCCGGGCCGAGCGCCCGTTCGACGGCGGCCGCCTGTTCGGGCGCGTAGCGGCGGACGGCCGAGAGGCCGGCCGGGACGAGGTGCTCGATCTGGTGCGGGGCGTTGGGGTCGTGGATCTCGACGGTGATCCGCCGGGCCGAGCCGAGATGGCGCCGGGCGTGCTCGGTGAACTCGGCGACGACCGGGTCGTGCCGCTTCATGTAACCGACCGTCACCCGGGTGCCGGTCCGGCGCTCGGCCTCGGCCAGGGTGTCCAGTTCCGCCGGGTCGAGGGTCACCGGCTTCTCGCTCAGCACCGGCAGGCCGTGCCCGAGGCACTCCTCGATCACCGCCCGGTGGGTCCACCACGGGGTGAGGCAGAGCGCGGCGCGGGCCCCGGCCCGGACCGCCTCGGCCACCGAGCCGCAGGCCACCGCGGCCGGGAAGAGCGCCCGGACGGCGGCGAGCCGGTCCGGGTCGGTCTCCACCACGGCGGCCAGCCGCAGCCGGTCCGGCAGTTCGCGCAGCTCCCGCAGGTGGGCGGTGTGGGCGACCCGCCCGGCTCCGATCACCACCACGGGTGTGGGCTGGGACATCCGGCCACCTTCCTCACTGCCCGTCCAGTCCTGAAAGGGCGATCGATGTTGTTCTCTGCGGGTACCGACGGGGCGGCCGGCTGGGACGCCGGCGCCCCCTACGAAGGCGGGTTCGGCGCGGCGCTGCGGGAGATCCGGCGGCTGGCCGCCGGCACCCCCGCCCGGCAGGCCGGCTTCGTCGCCGCGCCCGCTCTGCTGCCGGAGTACGAGTGGAGCCTCGAGCAGGCGATGATCCGGGTCCTCGGACGGCACTTCCCGGATGTGCCGGTGCTGGCGGAGGAGCGCTTCCGCGCCACCGGCGACGCCGGCGGGGCCGGTGCGCTGCGCTTCCTGCTGGACCCGGTCGACGGGTCCGCCAGCTACCTGACCGGCAGCCCGCTGCACGCGGTGAGCGTCGCCCTGTGCCGGGACGAGCGTCCGCTGTACGGCTTCGTCCTGCAGCCCGCGACCGGCACGGTGTTCAGTGCCGCGGCCGGCGCCGGGGCGTTCCGGGACGGCTGCCGGCTCGGTCCGCTCCCGGGCCCGCCGTCGGGCCCGGTCTCGGTGCGCTCCACCGTCCGGGACCACCCCGGGGTGGTCCGCCTGCTGGCCCGGGTCCGGGCGGCCGGCCTCGGGGTGGAGGACCGGATGTGGTGCTCGTCGTTGAAGATCTGCGGGGTGGCCACCGGCCGGCAGGCCGCGGTGGTCAAGGAACTGACCCGCCGTCACGGCCACCGGACGTGGTGGGGCACCGCAGCCGGCCTGCTGGTCGCCAGGGAGGCGGGGGCCGCCGTGCTGACCCTGGACGGAGCCCCGTGGGACGGGGCGGACGGCGGGCTGGTCATCGCTGCTCCGTCCTTCGGTGATCTGCTGGACCCTCCGGGCGCGCACCGGAGTTGACCGCCGCGCGCCAGGATCGCAGCGCCTCGGCCAGCGGGGCGAGGCCGGAGCACATCGGCAGCTCGGCCAGTGCCTGCTCCAGCGCCTCGGCGAACCCGAGGGCCTTGGGCAGGCGCTGCTCGGCGACCGCCGAGGTGAAGTTGCGCAGCAGGTGGTAGAGGACCACCGAGTCGAACTCGGCCCGCTCCACCCCGTGGCCGGCCGCGTGCCGGCGGCCCTTCTCCAGGGCGGCGCCGAACCGCAGCACTCCCCGCTCGTCCCGCGGCCCGAGCGGGTGCGACAGCACGGCGAGCACGATCTGCAGGGCGACGGTCGACTCCGCGCACATCAGGTCCAGGTCCACCCGGCAGGGCCCGGGCGTGCCGGTGGCCAGCCAGTCCGGCACCTCGGCCGCGGCCAGCAGCAGGTTGGCGGGCTTCGGATCGGCGAACAGCACCCGGCGGCTGCCGGGGAAGGACAGGTCCGGCCGGGGCAGCCCGGCGGCCGCCCCGCCGAGCAGCCGGACCAGCGCGGCCGCGGCGGCGTCGTACCGGCTGCGCAGCGGGAAGTCCCGGATCACGGCACCGGCCCCGGCCGCCCGGCGCAGCCGGCCGTCATGGCGGAGGAAGAGGTCGAAGGAGTGCAGGCAGGCGTCGGTCACCCGGTCGTGGACCGGGGCCGACCCGCCGTGCCGGGCGCTGACCTCGGCGAGGTCCACCGCCGCCGGATGGTGCAGCGAGACGGTCATCCCGGTACCGCTCCAGTGCGGCACCGCCGCCAGTTCCGGCAGCAGCCGGAGCTCCGTGAGCACGGCCCGGAGCACGGCGGCCCCGGGATCCGGCTCGGTGCTCGGCTTGACCCGGTACGGGACGAAGCCGCGCGCGGTCCAGCCGGCGACGCCGGCCGGGGCGGACAGTGCGGCGGCGGCGTGCCGCACCTGCCCGTCCGCGGCGGTGACCAGTGCGCCGGCCTCGGTGGCGGCGGCCACCAGGGCGGCCACCCGCCCGGGCGGGGCCCCGGTGTCCAGCGCCGCCGCGAGCTCGGGCCAGGCGTGGGTGGTGGTCGGCATCAGCGGCCCATCAGTGGTCGTGCTCCCGGAGGAACTGCTCGTAGCGGGTGTGCCGGCGGATCTTGTGGCGCTCCACCGGCCCGCCGGCGTCCACCACCCGTCCGTCCGCGTACAGCGGCTGGTCGCCGCCGGGCGGCCGGGTGAAGTCCTCCTGGGAGTCGCCGTACGGGCGCAGGATGACGCGCTGCTCGCGGGTGAGGCCGGGCATCGCCCCGGCGTCCTGGAAGTAGTACCCGTTGATCCAGGTCGGGGTGTACGAGAGGAAGACGTTGATCCGGGTGGTGTCACCGGTGTTGGGCTGGATCCGGTGCCAGAGGTTGCCGTTGAAGATCGTCATCGATCCCTTGCGGCAGTGCAGGATCCGTTGGCCGGGCAGGTGTCCGGTGCCGGTGTGCTCGCCGGTGTAGTCGGCGCGGTGACTGCCCGGCAGGTAGACCAGGTTGGCCATCTCGTCCAGCACCACGTCGGTGAGCCAGTACCCGACCCGGACCTTCAGCGGCAGGACGGGCGAGAACACCCGGTACGGGACGGCCCGGGGGCCGTCGATGTGCCACTGGTTCACCACGCTGCCGGGCGGGCGGCAGAACAGGTCGTTCTGACTGAGCCTCAGCTGGTCGCCGAAGACGTCGTACACGTGGCCGATGTGGCCCGGGTGGTCGATCAGGGCCCGGAAGGCCGGGTGGTGCGCGATGACGTTCTCGACCTTGTTCGTGTGCTGCCCGCCGAGTTCCAGGCCCTGCAGGCAGCTGTGGGCCGCGGCCAGCAGGGCGTCCACCTCGGCCGGCGCCAGCACGTCGGGGACGTGCAGCAGCCCGTCCCGGCTGAAGTCGCGCCACTGGTCGGTGGTGAAGCCGGGCGGGGCGGGCTTGATGTCGTCGGACATCGGACTCTCGACCTCCGGGGGAGTCAGGCGTGGTAGGTGAAGACCGAGCGGAACTCGTAGCCGGTGATCTGGGCCCGGCCGCCGAGGAACGCCTTCTCGACCAGCGAGCACAGGCCGACCACCTCGCCGCCGAGCCGCTCCACCATCGCCGCCACGGTCCGCAGGCAGTTGCCGGTCGCCATCAGGTCGTCGTGCACCAGCACCCGGGCACCGGCGGGCAGCAGGTCGGTCCGCATCTCCAGGGTGTCGGTGGCGTACTCGCCGGTGAACGTGGAGTCGAGCAGCGGACCGGGCAGCTTGCCCTTCTTCCGGACCGTGAGCAGGCCGCAGCCGAGCTCCGCCGCGAGGATGCTGCCGAGGACGAAGCCGCGCGCGTCCACCGCCGCCACGAAGTCGGGGCGCAGCGGCGCGGCCCACTCGGCCAGCCGGTTGCGGGCGTACCGCAGTGCCTCCGGGTCGGCGAGCACCGGCATGATGTCCCGGAACTCGACGTCGGGCTTGAAGTCCCGGTGGACCGGCACCAGGTGGAGGAAGCGCTCCCCCTCCGGGGTGATGGCCCGGGGTGCCGCCGGGGCGGTCTGGACGGTCATGATGCCTCCGTGAGTCGTTGTGTGACGTGGCCCAGGAACCCGCCGTGGCGCACGTAGTCGAGTTCGCGCTCGGTCTCGACGCGGGCCCGCATGGTCCACCGGGCCACCACCTCCCCGCTCTCCGAACGGGCCGTCACCTCGACCTGGCCGCGCGGCCGGAGGCCGGCCAGCCCGTCGAGGTCGAACAGCTCCTCCCCGGTGAGCCCCAACTCGGCCGGGGTGCGGCCGGGTTCGAACTCCAGCGGGACGATGCCGGCCGCCACCAGGTTGCTCCGGTGGATCCGTTCGAAGCTCTCCGCCAGCACTGCCCGGACACCCTGCAGCCGGGGGCCCTTGGCCGCCCAGTCCCGTGAGCTGCCCATGCCGTAGTCCCGGCCGGCCAGCACCACCACGGGGGTGCCACGGTCCGCGTACGCGGCAGCGGCCTCGTGCACGGTGGTGACGGTCCCCTCGGGCAGCAGCCGGGTGTACCCGCCCTTGCGCCCGCCGGCCAGCCGGTTGCGCAGGCCGGTCCCGGCGAAGGTGCCCCGGATCATCACGTGGTGGTTGCCCCGGCGGCAGCCGTAGGAGTTGAACTCCGCGACGGGAACACCCAGTCCGGTGAGGTACGCGCCGGCCGGGGAGGAGGCCGGGATGTGCCCGGCGGGGGAGATGTGGTCCGTGGTGGTCGAGTCCTCGGCGAAGACCAGGGCCCGGGCACCGCGCAGGTCCGCCAGCTCGTCCCCGGCCGGCCGGCGCACCAGCGGGGAGCGCATCAGGTAGTCGGAGCCCTCGGGCCAGCCGAAGACCGGGCCGGTCTGCACGTCCAGCGCGTCCCAGGTGTCGTCTCCGGTGAACAGCTCGTCCCGGTCGGCCGCGTAGCAGTCCCGGTCGACGTACCTGGCGGCCGCCTCCAACTCGCCCGCGGTGGGCCAGAGATCGGCCAGCCGGACCGGCTCGCCGGTGCGGCCGGTGCCCAGCGGGTCGGTGGTGACGTCCAGGTCGATCCGCCCGGCCAGGGCGAACGCCACGACCAGGGCCGGGGCCATCAGGTAGGCCGCGGCCACGTCGCGGTGGATCCGGCCCTCGAAGTTGCGGTTGCCCGAGAGCACCGCGACCGCCTTGAGGTCCTGCCCGGCGATCAGCCCGGCCATCCCCTCGTGCAGCGGACCCGAGTTCCCGATGCAGGTGGTGCAGCCGTAGCCGACCACCGAGAAGCCGAGGGCGGCCAGCGGCTCCATCAGCCCGGCCGACTCCAGGTAGCGGCTGACCGCGCGGGAGCCGGGCGCGAGGCTGGTCTTGACCCAGCCGGGCACCGTGAGCCCGGCCGCGACGGCGTTGCGGGCCAGCAGGCCGGCGGTGAGCATGCTCATGTGGTTGGAGGTGCTGGTGCAACTGGTGATCGCCGCGATCGCCACCGCACCGTCCGCCGGGCCGCCCACCGCACCGTCCGCCGGGCCGCCGGACGGGGCGTCACCGACCAGTGCGCGGAAGCTCCGTGCCGTCTCGCGGACCGGCAGCCGGTCCTGCGGGCGGCGCGGCCCGGCCACGCTGACCTCGACCGAACCGAGATCGAGCTCCAGGGTGCGCCAGTACTCGCGGTCCTCCTCCGCCCCGTCGGCGAACAGCCCCTGCGCCCGGGTGTAGGACTCCACCAGCCGGACGTGTTCCTCGGAGCGGCCGGTCAGCCGCAGGTAGGCCAGCACCGTCGGGTCGACCGGGAAGCAGGCCGTGGTGCAGCCGTACTCCGGAGCCATGTTGGCGACGGTGGCCCGGTCGGTGACCGACAGGCCGGCCAGGCCGGGGCCGAAGAACTCCACCATGGTCTCCACCACGCCGACCCCGCGCAGCAGTTCGGTGAGGGTGAGGGCGATGTCGGTGGCCGCCACCCCGGGGGCCGGGGTGCCGGTGAGCCGGACCCCGATCACCCGCTGGCTGCGCAGCGAGACCGGGATGCCGAGCAGCACGGCCGAGGCGTCGATGCCGCCGATGCCCCAGCCGACCACGCCGATCGCGTTCACCATCGGGGTGTGCGAGTCGGTGCCGAGCACCGTGTCCGGCACGGTCAGGCCCTCGGCGTCGGTGGTGACCACCCGGGCCAGGTGCTCCAGGTGCATCTGGTGCACGATGCCGTGGCCCGGGGGGACCACCCGCAGCTCCGGCACCGCTCCCTGGGCCCAGCGGAGCAGCCGGTAGCGCTCGGAGTTGAGCTCGTACTCGCGGACCGTGTTGAGGGCGAGCGCCTCCGGGCCGCCGCTGTGGTGGGCCTCGACCGAGTGGTCGACCACCAGGTCGACCGGCAGGCTCGGGGCGGCCAGCTCCGGGTCGGCGCCGTCGTCGGCCAGCAGCGAGCGCAGCGAGGCGAGATCGGCCAGCACCGGGACGCCGGAGTGGTCCTGGAGCAGCAGCCGGGCCGGGGCGAAGTCCAGCGAGACCTGCTCCCCGCCGACGGCCGCGGCGAGGTACCGGTCGGTCAGCTCCAGCGCCCGGCCGACCCGTTCGTCCCGCCCCTCGGCGGGACCGCGATGGGCCGCCCGGAGGATGTTCTCGGCGAGCACCAGCGCTGTCCGGGGAGCCCGCGCCAGCCGGTGCAGGCCGGCCTCGCGGGCCGCCGCCAGACTGACCATCCGGGCCCCGTCGTGACCGGCCAGCGGCCGGACCAGCGAGGTCATCGGGCGGCCGCCGTCACGGTGCGGTGGATCTCCAGCAGCTCCTCGGGCGAGACCGGGCCGGCCGTGTCGATGGACTGCTGGCGGACCAGCTCGAGGCACTCCTGGAGCACCTTGTCGTCGGCGCTGACGCCCGCGTTGCCCAGCATCCAGGCGACCAGCGCCCGGCCGGAGTGCTTGCCCAGCACGTACCGGCGCTCACCGCCGACCACCGAGGGCTGGAACGGCTCGAAGGTCGAGGTGTCCTCCAGCATCCCCTTGGCGTGGATGCCGGACTCGTGCGCGAACACGTTGTCGCCGACGATCGGCTGCCAGGGCAGCACGGTGTGGTGGGCGGCCGTGCCGACCAGCCGGCTCAGCTCCCGCAGGGCGGTGAGGTCGAGGCCCAGGTCGACGCCGTAGAGCAGCTTGAGGGTGACCGCCATCTGCGCGATGTCGGCCATCCCGGCGCGCTCGCCGATGCCGTTGACCGTCACGTGGAAGTAGCGGGCGCCGGCCCGCAGGCCGGCCAGGGTGTTGGCGGTGCCGAGGCCGAAGTCGTTGTGGGTGTGGCACTGCAGGTCGATGTCGCAGGCCGAGCGGACCAGCGACACCCGGTCGCCGTACTGCTCCGGGGTCAGCACGCCGATGGTGTCGGAGAGCCGCAGCCGGTCCGCGCCCGCCTCCCGGACCACGCCCGCGTACTCCTGCAGGAAGCCGGGCTCGGTGCGGGCCAGGTCCTCGGCGCTGACCGAGACGAAGGCGCCCCGGTCCTTCGCCGAGCCGATCAGGGTCCGGGCGGTCTCCAGCAGCCAGGCCCGGTCCTTCTTCACCGACTTGTCCAGGTGGACGGAGGAGGTCGGCAGGCCGATGTGCACGTGCTTGAAGCCCATGTCGAGGGTCTTCTCCACGTCCTCCCGGATGCCCCGGTGCCAGACCACCAGGTGGGCCTCGTCCTGCCGCTCGACCAGCGACTCGATGAAGCGCAGCTCCTCCCCGCCCATGGCCGGGATGCCCACCTCGACCCACTGGACGCCGGCCGCGATCAGCCGGTTGAGGATCGCGGTCTTGGTGTCGAAGGAGAACGCGACGCCCGGCGTCTGCTCCCCGTCGCGCAGGGTGGTGTCCTCGAGAATGATGTCGTCGCGCACGGTGTGCTCCCGCTCTGGGCCGGTTGGTTGATGGGGCGTCAGTCGGTCAGCGCGTGCCGCGCCGCCCGGCAGACGAAGTCGACGACCTCGGTCGTCGAGGCGCTGCCGCCGAGGTCGAGGGTGCGCGGGCCGGAGCTCCGCACCCCGTCGAGGGCGGCCGCCGTCGCGGCGGCCTCGCGCCGGAAGCCGGCCGCGTCGAGCAGCAGCCGGATGCTGTCCAGGAAGGCGACCGGGTTGACCCGGTCGTGGCCGGCCAGCTCGGCGGCGTGGCCGTGGCCGGCCTCGGCCACGTGGATGCCGGCGCCGCTGTTCAGGCTGCCGACCAGGCCGAGGCTGCCGGCCACGGCGGCGCCGATGTTGCTCAGCAGGTCGCCGAAGTTGTTGGAGGTCACGATGACGTCGAAGGCGTCCGGGTCGAGGATCATGGTCGAGCAGGCGGTGTCGGCGAGCATCTCGCGCAGCCCGATCCCGGGGTGGTCGGCCCGCACCCGCTCGGCGGCGGCCAGGAACATGCCCTCGGTGAGCTTGAGGTTGTTCGCCTTGTGCACCACGGTCACGTGCTCGCGGCCCTCGCGGGCGGCCAGTTCGAAGGCGTACCGGGCGATCCGCTCGGAGCCCGCCTCGGTGGTCACCCGCAGGGCGTTCGCCACGCCCGGCACCGGTGACCACTCGATCGCGGCGTACATGTCCTCCACGTTCTCGCGCACCAGCAGGACCGGCGGCCGGCCCGGCAGCGGCAGCGGCCGCAGGCAGGCGTAGAGGTCGAGCTCCCGGCGCAGGTAGTGGTTGGCGCTGCGCACGGTGCCGCCGTTGGGGGTCGCGAACGGCCCCTTGATCGCCAGGCCGGTCTCGCGCACCGCCTCGATGGTCGTGGCCGGGGCGGTGGCCCCGTGGGTCTCGTACGCGCCGAGGCCGGCCGGGTGGTCCAGCCACTCCACCGGGATGCCCAGTTCCTCGACCAGGCGGCTGCCCGCCCGCACCAGCTCCGGGCCGACGCCGTCGCCGGCGATCCGCACGATCCGCACCGGTTGTCCGGCCGGGCGGTCCCCACACTCAGTCATCTGGTTTGCCTCTCCCGGCAGTTCGGTCTCGGGTCGCGGGCCGGGGGAACCGCTCCGCAGCTCCTGCGGGGTCCGCACATCCGACCGGCAGCCGGAATATGACCGAGTCCGCACGGCGGTGTCGACCGCAGCCCCCGGGTGCTTCCGCCCGGCGGAAGAGCCGGTGCGGTTCTCCGCACTCCGGGGATGCGCGGTTGAGGGTCGTCTCCGGGCCGTGCGAGCATCACGGCTCGTCGGCCGGGTGGGCCAGCTCCCGCCGCCGCGCGCTGTGCGCGCCGACGCTCCCAAGGCTCCTGACGGTCGGTCAGGGCATCGCACACGCAGTGGCACGAGTGGGGTAACCATGTGTGGCTTGGCTGGAATCGCGCGGCTCGGCGGGGGAGACCTGCCGGAGTCGGCGGACGCGCTGCTTCGGCGGATGACCCGCACCGTCGCGCACCGGGGCCCGGACGACACCGAGTACCACCGGTCGGGCCCGGTGGGCCTCGGCTTCGTCCGGCTCTCCCTGGTGGACCCGGCGGGCGGCGGCCAGCCGCTCAGCACCGAGGACGGCTCGCTGGTCCTGATCGCCAACGGCGAGGTCTACAACCATCGCGAGCTGGCCGCTGGCCTGCCCGCCGGTACCAGGCTGCGGACCGGTTCGGACTGCGAGGTGCTGCTCCACCTGTACCGCCGCGACGGCCTGGCCTTCCTGGACCGGGTCCGCGGGATGTTCTCCGTGGTGCTGTGGGACCGGGACCGCAACCGGCTGGTGTTCGCCCGCGACCGGTTCGGCATCAAGCCGCTGTACTTCCACGTCAACCGCGAGCGGATCGTCTTCTCCTCCGAGATCAAGGCGCTCTTCGACGACCCGGACTGCCCGCGCGAATTGGACTGGGAGCGTGCGCTCGCGGACCAGATGATGACCGCCGCCGCGGTCCCGGAGGACGGTGCGCCGCACTCCTGGTTCAAGCACGTCGAGCTCGCGCCGACGGCCGCGATCACCACCTTCGACCTCGGCACCGGCGAGCGGAAGGTCCACCGCTACTGGGACTTCCCCGACTACGACGGCGCCCGGACCGGTTCGGAGAGCGAGCTCGTCAGTTCCTACGCCGAGGCGCTGGCCGCCTCCGTCAAGGAGTGCGAGACGGCCGACGTCGAGGTCGGCCTCTTCCTCAGCGGCGGGATCGACTCGGCCGCCGTGGCGGCGCTGTCGAGCATCCGGCCGAGGACCTTCACGGCGCTCAACGGCAGCACCCTGGAGAACCAGGACGCCGAGTACGGCCACCGGATCTCCTCCCACCTCGGACTGGTCAACCACCAGGTGCTGTTCGACACTTCGGCGGTGCCCGGGGTGGAGGAGTGGAAGCGCCTCCTCTGGCAGCTGGAGACCCCGCTGGCCGGCCCCGAGGCCTACTACAAGTACGAGATGTACCGCTACGTCGGCGCGCACGCGCCCGAGGTCAAGGCGATGCTGCTCGGCGGCGGCTCCGACGAGTTCAACGGCGGCTACTCCGCGGGGTTCGCCGGTGGCGGCGACTGGTCCGACTTCATGGCCAACCTCGACCGGATGGCGCTGCAGCGCGACCGGCGCCGCCGGCCCGAGCTCGCCGCCTGGTGGGACCACCCGGGCCTGCCGCTGCTCCGTCCGGAGGTGCTCCGCCGGGGCGCGGAGGCGGACCACCAGGACCCGTACGGGCTGCACTTCCGCTGGAAGTACCGCGACGTCCAGCTCTACAACTGCTGGCACGAGGACCGCACCGCCGCCGGGAACGGGATCGAGGCGCGGGTGCCCTTCCTCGACCACCGCCTGGTCGAGATCGCCGCCGCCGTCCCGGCCGAGCTGCGGCCGGCGCTGATCTGGGACAAGCAGATCCTCCGCCGCGGCCTGGCCGGTGTGCTGCCGGCCGACTTCGTGGACCGCCCCAAGGTGCCGTTCTTCTACGGGGACGGCGTGCGGCACACCTACCGCAGCTTCGTCCGGATGCTGGCGCAGGACGGCGGCGCGCTGCTGGAGGAGGCGCTCTCCGGGCCGGGAGCCCGCGAGTACCTGGACGCGGACCACGCACGGGCCGTGCTGGCCGCCCTGACGGAGGATCCGTCCGGCGGGCACGTGGAGTTCCTGCTCCGGGTCGTCAACATGGGACTGCTCGAGAACATGCTCGCCGCACCTCCCGGTCCGCTGGTGGACGCGGTCAAGGCGCCCGTCCCGGTCTCCGTCCCGGTCTCCGACTGGGACGCGCAGGCCGAGGAGGTGACGGCGGCCGTCATCCGCCGGTCCCCGGTCGACCCGTCGGCGGTGCTGGCCCCGGCGGAGGGCGTGCTGCTGCTGCACTCGGCCGACGAGCCGGCGGTCTGGTACCTGGTCACCGACGGCTCCATCTCCTACGTGCTGGACGAGGAGGAGTCGCCGGAGTGGCTCGCGCTGCTCCAGGGTCTGGACGGGGTCCGCAGCGTGGAGCAGGTGCTGGCCGGCTCGGGTGCCGGGTTCGAGGGCCTGGAGCCGCTGTTGGCGGAGGCGTTGGAGCTCGGCATCGTGGTCGCGCCGGACGCCGGGGCCGCGCGATGACGGCGGTCGCCCCGGAGGACACCGCGCGTCGGGCCGACCGGACGTACGCGTCGAGCTTCGACCCGGCGGCCTGGCGGCTGGAGCCCGGGCGGTTGTTCGCGGTCGGAGCGGTGGCCGCCTACGCGGTGGCGCTCTGGACCCTGGGCGGTGCGGACACCAAGGTGCTCGCGGCGCTCGCCGTGCTGGAACTGGCCCTGATGGCACTGCCCTGGCGGCTGCCCCGGGTGACCAGGAGCGGCGCCAGCTTCTGGGCCGAGTCGCTGGTGGGCATGATCGCCCCGCTCGGTGCGCTGGCGGTGGCCGCGCTGGCCGGGCCCGGCTGGCTCGGCCAGGGCGCCGCCTGGTGGTGGTACCCACTCGCGGTCCTGGCCGCCGGGGTGCTGCTGGCCCTGGGCGGGATGGACCTGCGGGCCCTGCTGAACGGCGAGACGGCCTTCGTCTCCGGGCCGACGCCCCGGGCCCACGGCTCGGCCCGGGCC
>NZ_JBVJLD010000068.1:0-39436 GCF_055584905.1 Kitasatospora sp. NPDC088742
GGCCTGAGCCTCTACCAGGTCGTCCGCGAGCTGCAGTTACTCCTCGCGACCTGGGCCGGCACCTGCCCCACCTGCCACCGCAACATACCCACACCGATACGGACCTGACCAAGCCCTACTAGTCCCGGACGCTCCAGCCCTGCTGACGGAGTGCCACGGTGAGGCGCTTGGCCTCGGCCGGGGCGACCGAGAGCTGGACGAAGCCGACCTGCTGGCCGGAGGAGTGCTCGATCGCCACGTCCTCGATGTTGACCCCGAGGGCGCCGACCTCGCCGAAGAGCCGGCCGAGCTCGCCCGGCTGGTCGCCCAGGACCACGGCGACGGTCTCGTAGCGGGTGGGCGGAGCGCCGTGCTTGCCGGGGATGCGGGCCTGGCCGGAGTTGCCCCGCCGCATGACCGCCTCGATCCCGGCCGCCCCGGCCTGCCGCTCGCCCTCGTCCGCGGCCTGCATGGCCCGCAGCGCGGTCACGGTCTCCCCGAGGTCCACCGCCAGCTCCTCCAGGATGTCGGCGACCACCCCCGCGTTGGCCGACAGGATGTCCACCCACATCGCCGGGTTGGAGGCGGCGATCCGGGTGACGTCCCGGACGCCCTGGCCGGAGAGCCTTATGGCCGTCTCGTCGGCGTGCTCCAGCCGGGCCGCCACCAGCGAGGAGAACAGCTGCGGCGCGTGCGAGACCAGCGCCACCGCGCGGTCGTGCGCGGAGGCGTCCATCACGATCGGCATCGCCCCGCAGAGCGCGACCAGCTCCAGCGCGGCGTTCAGCGTCTCGGTGTCGGTGTCGGCGGTGGGCGTGAGCACCCACGGCCGCCCCTCGAACAGGTCCGCCCGCGCCGCCAACGGGCCCGACCGCTCCCGCCCGGCCATCGGGTGCCCGCCGATGTAGTGCTTCGTGTCGCAGCCGAGCGCGGTCACCTCGGCCCGGGGCCCGCTCTTCACGCTCGCCACGTCGGTGTACCACCGCGCCAGCCCACGCCGCTGACAGTCCGCCAGCGCCCTCCCCACCAGAGCGGGCGGCACCGCGATCACCGCCAGGTCCACCGGACCGTCCGGCACCTCGGTGGTGCCCGCGCCGAGCGAGGCGGCCGTCCGCGCCGCATCCGGGTCGGCGTCCTCCAGATAGACGTGCAGCCCACGGCCGGTGAGGGCCAGTGCGGCGGAGGTGCCGATCAGTCCGGTGCCGACAACGGCGACAGTGCGCATGGCTCGTACGTCTCCCAACAGCGCGTTCCAGTTCCGCCCATCCTCTCGCACTCCCCCACCCCCACGCCCCCGCGGCCCACCCACCGGACCGTCCCCGGCTTCCGGGGCCGAAGGCCCAGGGGCGCGAGGAACTGCGCGAGTACGGAAGGCGGACCAGCGCGGGATCGGGGCAGGACGGCCAGTTGCACGCGCTGCCGTTCCCCACGCCCCTCCGGCTCCCGCCAGAACCGTCCGCCGCTGCGCCACGTCCCACGACACACGGCCGCAGACCCGCTGACAGCCCGTCAGGGTCGCGGCAGACTGGGCCCGGCCGGGAGCAGCGGAACGAGAGGGGCTGGCGTGGAGTCGGTACTGGACGAGGTGGTGGTGTACGCCGCCGGGGCGCTCTGCCGCCGGCGGGCGAGCGGTGCGGTGCCGCCGGACGGGGTGGTGCGGCTGACCGGGCTGCCGGTGGGGCTGGACGCCTCCTCCCTCCGGGCCCGGGTGACGGCCGGGGGCTGGCGCGTCGCGGAGGCCCGGGTCGAGTACGCCGCCGAACTGCGCGCCCCCGAACAGACCTCCGAGCTGCTCCGCGCGCTCCTGCGCGCCCGCGAGGAGTCGGACGCCGTGCGCTCCCGGATCGACCACCAGGAGGCCCGGATCGCCGAACTGACCGCCCTGCGCCCCGTCGCCCCGCCCCGCCGCCGCGACGAGCCGCACCGCCGCACCCCGTCCGAGTCCTGGCTGGCCCTGGCCGACTTCACCGAGGAGCGCCTCACCGCGCTGCACGAGACCGTCACCCGCCTCCGCGAGGAGCACGCCCTCGCCGAACACGCCGTCACCGAGGCCGACCAGCGCCTGCGGCGGGCCAACAGCTCGGCCTCCAGCGGCCCGGTCACCCCCACCGCCACCGCCCTCCTCACCCTCACCCCCACCCAGGACACGCCCGCCGACACCGTCGGGCTCACCCTCGAGTACGGCATCCCCGGCGCCCGCTGGGTGCCCTCCTACCGGCTGAGCCACCGTCAGGGCGAAGCCACCGGCAGCCTGGTGCTGCGCGCCTCGGTGGCGCAGCGCACCGGCGAGGACTGGACCGGCGTCCGCCTCGGCCTCTCCACCGCCGACCTCCAGCGCCGCACCGAGCTGCCCCGCCTGCGCTCCCTGCGGATCGGCCGCCGCCAGAGCGCCCCGCCGCCCTCCGGCTGGCGCGACGTCCCGCCCGGCCTCTCCGACCTCTTCACCGCGTACGAGAGCGCGGGCCCGCGCCCGGTCACCGCCCGCCCCGTCACCGCCCTGCCCGCGCCGCCCCCCGCCGTCGCCGCCGCCGCGAGCGCCCCGCGGCGCGCCGCCCGCGGCGGCACCCAGGCCCCCGCCTCCCGCGAGGAGAGCACCGGTTTCCTGACCACCGGCGGTGGCGGCGCCCCGCCCGCCCCGCAGCCCGCCGCTCCGTCCGGCCCGTCCGGCCCCGCCGGTGCCGTCACCCGCTCCGCGTACGGCGGCCCGCCGCCGCCCGCCCCCGTCGCACCCGCCGCCTTCGCGGCCGCCCCGCCACCACCCGGCGCCCCGGCCGCGAAGTCCGCGCCCCCGCCCGAGCCGGAGGGCCCGCCGCACCCGGACGCCCGCTGGCTCGACTACCGCGCCCTCACCCTCCAGGGCCCCACCGGCGGCCACCGCGGCCAACTGGTCCCCGCCGCCACCCCCGTACCCGCACCCGCCCCGGCGGCCACCGCCGCGCTGCCCCGCTACGGCGTGCCGCCCCGGATCTCGGCCGGCTCCTTCGACCAGCGGTACGACGCGGCCGCCCCCGTCGACGTCCCCTCGGACGGCACCTGGCACACCGTCACCATCGGCGAGGCGCCGGTCGGCCTGGCCACCGAGTACGTCTGCGTGCCCTCCGTGGAGCAGACCGTCTACGCGACCCTGCTGCTGGCCAACGCCACCGACCACGCCCTGCTGGCCGGTCCGGTGGAGGTCACCGTGGACGGCGACTTCCTGCTCACCGCGGCCCTGCCCACCCTCGCCCCGGGCGCCACCCGGCGCCTGGGCCTCGGCGTGGCCGAGGGTGTCCGGGTGGCCCGCCGCACCGAGCTGCGGGAGTCCACCACCGGCGCCCTGTCCAAGACCACCGTGCTGGACCACCGGGTCCACGTCGAGCTGGTCAACCGCCTCGCCCACCCGGTCACCGTCGAGGTCCGCGAACGCGTCCCGGTGGCCGGCGAGCCGGACGTCAAGGTGCAGGAACGCCCCGGCTGGACGGCCCCTGACGGACCGTCGGAGGAGTACCCACCGAGCACCCGGCTGCGCCGGGTCGAACTGCCCGCGCACGGCCGCGCGGAACTGGAGGGCGGCTACGAGATCCGCATCCCGGCCGGAAAGACCCTGCTCGGCGGAGACCGGAGGAACTGACCGATGACGACCACCACCATCCCGCTGCCCGTCACCGCCGTCACCTGTCTGGAGGACCGCGCCCAGGTCGAGCGCACCACCACCCTCGACCTGCCGGCGGGCGTGCACCGCCTGCGCCTCGGCCCGGTCAGCGCCCTCGCGGTGGACCGCACCCTGCGCGCCGAACTCGCCTCCGGCAGCGTGCTGGACGCCCGGATCACCCGCTCCTGGACCAAGCCCGCCCCGCTCCCGCCCGGCGAACGCGACTCCGAGCTGCGCCACCGCGAGGACGAGCTCCAGCGCCGGGAGCAGGCCCTCGAAGCCGAACTCGAACGCCTCGCCGCCCGCCGCCTGCTGCTCGACTCGCTCGCCGCCGACCTGCTCCGGGAGATCGCCGAGGGCGCCGGCCAGGGCGAGAGCGAACCCGTCCGCTGGGCCCGCGAGCTGGACCGGGTCGACGCAGAACGGGACCACTGCGCCGAGCGCACGGTGAACGCCCGGATCCGCCTGGACGCCACCCATCTGGAGCTGACCGAGGCCCGAACTGCCCTGGACCTCACCGAGCAGCCCGAGCCCGAACTGCTCGCCCACCTCGAACTGACCGTCCGGACCCCGGGCGGCCCCACCCAGCTGACGGTGAACCACCTGACGCCCTGTGCGCTCTGGCGCCCCGCCTACCGGGCCGCCCTCGGCGAGGACGGCAGCCTCACCCTGGAGACCGAGGCCGTGGTCTGGCAGCGCACCGGCGAGGACTGGCCGCAGGTCCGGCTCACCCTCTCCACCGCCCGCTCCGCCCTCGCGGGCGACCCGCCGTGGCTGGCCGAGGACCACCTCGCCCTGCGCGACCGCACCACCGAGGAGCGCCGCACCGTCGAGGTGGAGCTGCGCGAGGAGGAGATCGGCTCCACCGGCCCGGCCGCCGACGGCCTGCCGGGCGTGG
Organism: Kitasatospora sp. NPDC088742; assembly: GCF_055584905.1. Classification (NCBI taxonomy): domain Bacteria; kingdom Bacillati; phylum Actinomycetota; class Actinomycetes; order Kitasatosporales; family Streptomycetaceae; genus Kitasatospora; species Kitasatospora sp. NPDC088742. The sequence continues at coordinate 4,509 of NZ_JBVJLD010000068.1, forward strand.
ACGACGGCGGCGAGGTCCGGGTGCTCCGCGCCCCCGCCCCGGCCCGCGTCCCCTCGGACGGACGCCCCCACCGGGTCCCGCTCACCGCCTTCACCACCCCCGCCCGCACCGAGTACGCCTGCGCCCCCGAACTCTCCCCGCTGGTCACCCGGGTGGCCCGGTTCACCAACTCCTCCGGCCACGCCCTGCTCGCCGGCCCGGTCGACCTGGTGGTCGGCGGCGGCTTCACCGGCCGCGGCGAGCTGGAGTTCACCGCCCCCGGCGCCCCCGCCGAACTCTCCTTCGGCAGCTCCGACGACCACCGCGTCCTGCGCGAGACCGAGGAGCACCGCACCACCACCGGCCTCACCGGCCGCACCGTCCTCACCCGCACCGTCCGGCTCCACCTCTCCCGCTTCTCCGCCCCCGAGGACCAGGCCCCCCGGACCGTCACAGTCCGGGAGCGCGTCCCGGTCGCCGAGGTCTCGGCGGTGGAGGTCAGGCTCCGCAAGGAGCAGTGCGTCCCCTCCCCCGACGAGGTGGACGCCGAGGGCATCGTCCGCTGGGACCTCCCCCTGGAGCCCGGCGCCCGACGGACCGTCACCCTGGTCTACGAGCTCTCCGCCTCCGCCAAGGTCGCCGGCCTCTGACCCCCGCCCCGGCCGGGCGTGGCACACCCGGCCAACTCCGGTGAAATGCCGTCAACTCCGGTAGAACTGGAGGCATGATCTACCATCTCGCACCCCTGGACGACTGGCTGCGCGAGCCCGGGCGGCCCTACACCGCCGCCTCCCTGCTCACCGACGGCTTCATCCACTGCTCGGCGGACGAACCCACCGCCCTCGCCGTGGCCAACGCCTTCTTCCAGGACGCGCGGGACCCCCTGATGGCCCTCCTGATCGAGGAACGCCTGGTCGAACCCATGGTCAAGTGGGAAGCCCCCAATGGCGCCCCACCCCCCGGCGCCACCCCCGGCACCCTCTTCCCCCACATCTACGGCCGCCTCAACCGCACCGCCGTCATCGGCCTCGAAAAACTCGAACGCAACGAGAACGGCGTCTGGGCAGCTCTCAAGCCCTGGAGCTAGTGCCGTGCCCGGCACTAGGCAACGACCCCAGGGGCGCGAGGCTCTGCTGACTTGCGGCTCCGCCGCGCGGGCGCGAGTACGGAAGGCGGACCAGCGCTGGATCGGGGCAAGCGGGCCAGTTGCACGCGCTGCCGTTCCCCGCGCCCCCGGCTTGGCCACTCCCGTCAGAGCCACCCGCGCTCGCGGGCCGCCATGCCGGCCTGGAACCGCGTCGTCGCCCCCAGCTGCCGCATCAGCGTCTGCAACCGACGCTGCGTCGTCCTCGCGCTCCACCCGAGCGACCGCGCGATCGACTCGTCCGTGAGCCCGGCCGCCAGCAGCCCCAGCAGCTTGCGCTGGTCCTCCTCCGGCCCCAGCCCGTCGTCGCCGTCGCCGATCACCGCCTGCAGCGGCACCGCCCGCTCCCACTCCGCCTCGAACAGCGCGTCCAGTGCCTGGAGCAGCGCCGACGGATGGATCACGTACGCCGCGTCGAGCACCGCGTCCCCGACGCTGATCGGGATGATCGCCATCCGGTCGTCGGCCATCATCAGCTTCATCGGGAGCACCGGCCGGACCCGGGCCTCCTCGCCGTCCGCGACGCCGACCAGGATCTCCTTCTCCAGCCGCCCCGGCCAGGCCACCGCCTCCTTGTCGAAGACCGTGCGGAACCGCACCCCTGCCTTGAGCCGCTGCCGCTGCCGCGGCAGGTTGGCCATCGGGTCCTGGATGTACGGCGGACAGTCGAAGCCCCGGACCTGGTACTGGGCCGTCTCGACCAGGTGCTCCAGCCGCTGGGCGATCGCCTCACCACCCGTCAGAACCTCGACGGAGTGCGCCGGGTCGGTGAACCGCGAGGCCTCCCGGAAGGCGTCCATCAGGCGGTGCATCTCGGCCCGGGCGCTGCGTAGTTGGGCCTCGCGGTGGCCGATCAGGGTACCGATGGCGACGTCGGGGGCGACCGCGAGGTAGCGGTCCCGGTCGACCGGGGCCCGGGTGGCCATGCCCTGGTCGGCCAACCGGTCGAGGGCGGCGTGGCACTGGTCGAGGGGCAGCCCGCACTGGGCGGCGATCTCCTCGGCCGTCGACTGCGGCGCGATCACCAGCGCCGCGTAGACCTGCCCGTCCGGTCTCCCCAACCCCAGGACCCCGAATGCGTCCAGCACCTTGCTCCCTCACTCCCCCACCGGCACCCGCCCGCCACCACCCCTGGTGGCGCGAGTCCGCCATTCGGCGCGCCGCTGTCCGCTGGCAATCCTCCGCCAGGACCGCCGGGCCTGACAAGCCGTATGCGGTCATACTCACACCGTGCCCGCCGAACGACGGAGGGCCTCCCCGCCGTTCGGCGGGGAGGCCCTCTGAGCTGCCGGTCCTACCGGGCGTCCGTCACAGGCCGACCTCGGCCATCAGCTGGCCGACCTCGGGGTTGGTCAGACGGCGCAGCCAGCCGGACTTCTGGTCGCCGAGCGAGATCGGCCCGAAGTGGGTGCGCACCAGCTTGTCGACCGGGAAGCCGGCCTCGGCCATCAGGCGACGCACGATGTGCTTGCGGCCCTCGTGCAGGGTGACCTCGACCATGTAGTTCTTGCCGAGGTTGGAGACCACCTTGAAGTCGTCGACCCGGGCCCAGCCGTCCTCGAGCTCGATGCCCTTCTTGAGCTGCTGGCCCAGGTCACGCGGGATCGGGCCCTGGATGGCGGCCAGGTAGGTCTTGGTGACGCCGTACTTCGGGTGGGTCAGCCGGTGGGCCAGCTCGCCGTGGTTGGTGAGCAGGATGATGCCCTCGGTCTCGGTGTCCAGGCGGCCGACGTGGAACAGCCGGGTGTCCCGGTTGTTCACGTAGTCGCCCAGGCACTGCCGGCCCTCGGGGTCCTCCATGGTGGAGACCACGCCGACCGGCTTGTTCAGCGCGAAGAACAGGTACGACTGGGTGGCGACGGTCAGGCCGTCCACCTTGATCTCGTCCGTCATCGGGTCGACGCGCTTGCCCTGCTCGGTGACCCGCTTGCCGTTCACCTCGACCCGGCCCTGCTCGATCAGCTCCTCGCAGGCCCGGCGGCTGCCCATGCCGGCCCGGGCCAGCACCTTCTGCAGGCGCTCGCCCTCGGCGCCGACCGTGATGCCCTGCTCGTGCCGGGCCAGCACCGCGTCCTCGATCTTGCCCTGGAGCTCGCGGGAGCGCTGCGGCTGACGCCGCGGGTCGCCCGGGGCCGGCTGGCCCTCACGCCGCGGCCGCGGGGCCGCACCGGGGCGACGCGCCTCGAACTTGCCGCGCCCGGGGGTGGCGTTCGGGCCGCCACCGAACTCGGGACGGTCGTACCGGCGCTCCTCCGGACGCAGCGGACGCTGCTCCTCGCGCCGACCGCCGCGGTCGTCCCGACGGTCGTCGCGCCGGTCGTCCCGGCGGTCACCGCCGTACGAGCCGCCGCCACCGCGACCGCCGCCGTACCCGCCGCCGCCCTGCGAACCGCCACCGCTGCGACCGCCGCCGTAGCCGCCGCCCTGCGAGGAGCCCCCGCCGCTACGGCCGCCACCGTACGACGAGCCGCCCTGCGAACCACCGCTACGACCGCCGCCGTACCCGCCGCCGCCCTGCGAACCGCCGCGCGGGGCACCGCCGCTCCGGCCCCCGCCCTGTCCGCCTCGGCCGCCCTGGCTCCCGCCACCGCCGCCGCCGCCGCTGTTCCTGCCGTTGCCACTGCTACGCATCAAAATGTCCGTACGTCGTTTCCGTCTGGAAGTGCTCGTCGTGCCCGGCCGACCTCACTGCACTTCCCCGCCGTCCGCGCGTGCGGCGGCGACCGCCTCCGCGATCATCGTGCCTTCGAGGGACTCCGCTTCCACGTCGTCGACCTCGGGCAGGAAGGGCGCGAGCTCCGGGAGTTCCTCCAGGCCGCGCAGCCCCATCCGTTCAAGGAAGTAGTTCGTCGTCCGATACAGGATCGCACCTGTTTCGGGCTCGGAGCCGGTCTCTTCCACCAGTCCTCGCTGTACCAGGGTACGCATCACGCCGTCACAGTTCACACCACGGACCGCCGAGACCCTCCCCCGCGACACCGGCTGACGGTAGGCGACCACCGCCAGGGTCTCCAGCGCGGCCTGGGTCAGCCGGGCCTGCTGGCCGTCCAGGACGTACCGGTCGACCGCCGGCGAGCACTCGGCGCGGGTGTAGAAGCGCCAGCCCCCGGCGACGAACCGCAGGTCGAAGCCCCGGCCCTGGGCGGTGTACTCGGCGGACAGCTCCCGGAGGGTGGCGGCCACCTCGGCCCGGGGGCGGCCCAGCACCGAGGCCAGGTGATGCTCTGCGGCCGGTTCGTCGACCAGCAGCAGCACCGCCTCCAACTCGGCCCGAAGCCCGGGGCCCTCATCCGCCCCCTCCGCCTCACCAGCCCCCTCCGCCCCGCCGGCCACCGACGGCACCGCTTCGACGGCCGGCGCGGGCGCGGGGACCGCGGCCGGGGCCGCAGCCGAGGCCGGGGCCGGGGCCGGGGCTGCAGGGGCCTCGTCCGGGGGCTCCACCCACTCGTAGGCGGACGGCTGCCACTCCTCGGCCCGGATCTGCCCCGGCACGCCCAGCGAGCGCCTGGCGGGCCGATCCGGGCCCTTGGTCGCGTCCTGCTCGCTCACGGCCGTTCCTTCCCGTCCGGCTCGGGCGGCCGGTCGAACTCGTCGGTGACCTCGATCGCCTGCCCCTCCGCGGCGGTCCAACGGACCGTCAGCTCGCCCAGCGCCTCGGGCTGGTCGAAGTCCACCGCCCGCTCGCGGTAGAGCTCCAGCAGGGCCAGGAAGCGGGCGACCACCACCAGGGTGTCGCCCCCGGCGTCGGCGACCAGCTGCCCGAACCGGGCCTCGCCGAGGGCGGCGAGCAGGCCGGCCACCAGGGCGGCCTGCTCGCGGACGCTGACCGGCGGGGTGTGGATGTGGTCCACGTAGACCACCGGCTTGGGCTTCGGCGTCATCGCCTTGGCCGCCAGCCGCGCGAAGCCCTCGGGGCCGATGGTGATGACCACCTCGGGCAGCAGGGCGGCGTGCCGGGGCTCCAGGCCCACCGTGCGCGGGCGCAGCCGCAGCTCGGCGGCCCAGCGGTCGGCCAGCACGGCGGCCGCGCGCTTGTAGGCGCGGTACTGGAGCAGCCGGGCGAAGAGCAGGTCCCTGGCCTCCAGCAGGGCCAGGTCCTCCTCGTCCTCCACCTCGGCGGCCGGCAGCAGCCGGGCCGCCTTGAGGTCGAGCAGGGTCGCGGCCACCACCAGGAACTCGGTGGCCGCGTCCAGGTCCCAGTCCGGGCCCATCGCCCGGATGTGCGCCACGAACTCGTCGGTGACCTTGGAGAGCGCCAGCTCGGTGATGTCGAGCTTGTGCTTGGCGATCAGGCCGAGGAGCAGGTCGAACGGTCCCTCGAAGTTGTCCAGCCGCACCAGGAAGCCCGCACGCGGTTCGGCGGCGTCGGGTCCTGCGGGTGCTGGCATGGGCGGGTCCGTACGTGCGGTGCGGGTGGAGCGCGGTGCGGCTGGAGCGGGCCGGTACCCGGAAAAGCTAGCGGCCGCGCAGGCGCCGGACCAGGATGCTGGCCTCGCCGCGCTGCTCCAGGTCGGCGAGGACGACCGAGATGGCCTCCCGTACCACCCGGCCGCGGTCCACGGCCAGGCCGTGCTCGCCGCGGAGCACCAGGCGGGCGTGCTCCAGGTCCATCAGCTCCTCGGCGGAGACGTAGACCGTGATCTTCTCGTCGTGCCGCTCCCGCCCGGTCGGGCGGCGGCTGCCGCGGCCCCGGGCCCGGGACCGCCGGGCGGCGTCCGCGGCGGCCTCCCCCTCGGCGTGCTGACGCGGTGTCACCGCGCCCTCGGCCGGGGCCTGCTGGGGCTCCTGCCGGGCCTGCGGGACCTCCGCCGCGCCTTCCTCGGCGGCGGGCCGGGCGGTCTCCGTGCGGGGTGCCTCGGGCCGGTTGAGGGAGGGCGACAGGGCCATCCCTCCGGTGGTCCGGAACAGCTCGTCGGCACCCGGGAGACTCACTCGGCGGGGCGGCACCGGTCGAGCACCTCCCTGGCGAGCTGACGGTAGGCGGCGGCGCCGACCGAGTTGGTCGCGTAGGTGGTGATCGGCTCGCCGGCCACGGTGGTCTCGGGGAACCTGACGGTCCGTCCGATCACGGTGTGGAACACGTGGTCGCCGAAGGCCTCGACCACCCGGGCCAGCACCTCGCGGCTGTGCACCGTGCGGGAGTCGTACATGGTGGCCAGGATGCCGTCGAGCCGCAGGTCGGGGTTGAGCCGCTCGCAGACCTTCTCGATGGTCTCGGTGAGCAGCGCCACACCGCGCAGCGCGAAGAACTCGCACTCCAGCGGGACGATCACGCTGTGCGCGGCGGTCAGCGCGTTCACCGTGAGCAGGCCCAACGAGGGCTGGCAGTCGATGATGACGTAGTCGTAGTCCGGCAGCAGCGGCTTGAGCGCGCGGGCCAGTGCCGACTCGCGGGCGACCTCGCTGACCAGCTGCACCTCGGCGGCGGACAGGTCGATGTTGGAGGGCAGCAGGTCCATGCCGGGCACGGCGGTCTTCAGCAGCACCTCGTCGGCCGTCAGGCCCCGCTCCATGAGCAGGTTGTAGACGGTGACGTCCAGCTCCATCGGGTTGACCCCGAGGCCGACCGAGAGCGCGCCCTGCGGGTCGAAGTCCACCAGCAGCACCCGGCGGCCGTACTCAGCCAGCGCGGCGCCCAGGTTGATGGTCGACGTGGTCTTGCCGACGCCGCCCTTCTGGTTGCACATGGCGATGATCTGCGCGGGGCCGTGCTCGGCCAGCGGCGCGGGGATCGGGAAGTACGGCAGCGGCCGCCCGGTCGGTCCTACTCGTTCACGGCGCTGGCGGGCTGCGTCGGGGGCCAAGGTGGCGGCGTACTCCGGATCGGGTTCGTACTCGGCGTCCGGGTCCTCGTAGGAGCCGTACGCGAAGTCGCCGTAGGCCAGGCCGTGGGTCGGCAGCAGGTCGGCCTCGTCGGCGGTGGCGGCGGGTGCGGTGCTCTGGCGCGCCTCGAAGGTACGGACGGCGACCGAGTGCTCCGCCAGTCCAGGCTGACCACCCCCGGGAGCAAATGTCGACTCATTCACAAGTCGTCTTACCTCCTTGGGCATCCGGGACTGTTGTCGATTCGTCAGCGTGGCAGCATGCCGACGGTTTGCGACTCTAGGCTGTCCGCGGCGTTCGCAGCAACACAATCCACGGTTGTGGGCCGGATGTGTCGGGCTCCCGACCGCTCGCTGTCAAGGCTTGCGCGGCCGTCGGACCCCAACGTTTCCGCGTCGGGTGACGTCGTGCACACAAATTGACACGGTCGCCCGACGGAACGCAAATGTCGACTAAGAGAGTTGACGGGCCGTCGGCGGCCCCCCGCCGCCCGGGGCACGCCGAAGCCCCCGGCCGGAACGGATCCGGCCGGGGGCTGACGGGGCGTCAGGCGAGGACGCTCTCCAGCGTCACCGACGGCAGGCCGAAGGCCTCGGCCACGGCGGCGTAGGTGATCTGGCCCTCGTGCACGTTCAGGCCCTTGGCCAGCGCCGCGTCACGCTGCAGCGCCTCCTTCCAGCCACGGTTCGCCAGCTCGACCACGTAGGGCAGGGTCGCGTTGGTGAGCGCGTAGGTGGAGGTGTTCGGGACGGCGCCCGGCATGTTGGCCACGCAGTAGAACACCGAGTTGTGGACCTCGAAGGTCGGGTTCGCGTGGGTGGTCGGACGGGAGTCCTCGAAGCAGCCGCCCTGGTCGATCGCGATGTCGACGAGCACGGAGCCCGGCTTCATCCGGGAGACCAGCTCGTTGGTGACCAGCTTCGGGGCCTTGGCGCCCGGGATCAGCACCGCGCCGATGACCAGGTCGGCCTCGAGGACGGCCTTCTCCAGCTCGTAGGCGTTGGAGGCGATGGCCTTGATCTTGTTGCCGAAGACCTTGTCGGCCTCGCGCAGCTTGTTGATGTCGCGGTCCAGCAGGGTCACGTCGTAGCCCATGCCGATCGCGATGGTGGCGGCGTGCCAGCCGGAGACGCCACCGCCGATGACCACGGCCTTGGCCGGGTGGGTGCCGGGGACGCCGCCCGGCAGGGTGCCGCGGCCGCCGGCCGGGCGCATCAGGTGGTACGAGCCGACCTGCGGGGCCAGCCGGCCCGCGACCTCGGACATCGGGGCGAGCAGCGGCAGCGCGCCATTGGAGAGCTGCACGGTCTCGTACGCGATCGCGGTGGTGCCGGAGGCGACCAGGGCGTCCGTGCCGGCCTTGTCGGCGGCCAGGTGCAGGTAGGTGAAGAGGGTCTGGCCCTTGCGGAGGCGGTGGTACTCCTCGGCGATCGGCTCCTTGACCTTCAGCAGCAGGTCGGCGGCGGCCCACACCTCGTCGGCGGTGGGGAGGATGGTGGCGCCGGCGGCCACGTACTCCTCGTTGGAGATCGAGGAGCCGAGACCGGCCTCGTTCTCGATGACGACCTCGTGTCCGTTGCGGACCAGCTCATGCACGCCGGCCGGCGTGATGGCCACGCGGTACTCGTGGTTCTTGACCTCGCGGGGGATGCCGACCTTCACGACTGAACACGTCCCTCTTGCCTGTGGAACCCGGCCGGGGAACACCGGCGGGAGGCGCGCACGGCCAAGCCTCCGGAAGACACCGGGGCACGCTGCACTGCGCGACTAAGGTCGAGTGTAATGAAGCCCCAGGGATCCGTCAGCCTTACAAACTGAATAAATCAGCTCGGAACATTGGCAGATTCGTAGGCTTGCCTAGGCCAGAGCCTCTCAAACAGGGGCGAATGTGATGCTTCGGACATTACTCCGAAGACGGATGGAGGCGCTCGGCTTCGACCAGCTCCCGCAGCCGTTCCAGCGCCGAACCGACCACCCGCAGGCCCCGTTCGTCGGCCAACCGCCGCAGTACCGCCAGCGCCGCCCGGTACTCCCGCTCGGCCTCCTCGTACCGGCGCTGCGCCAGATGCGCCTCCGCCACCCGGGCCAGCAGCCGCGCCTCGGCCCGCTGGTCGCCCAGCCCCTGCCGCAGGGCCAGCGCCCGTCCGTACCAGTCGGCGGCGCGCACCGCGTCCCCGAGCGCCCTGCGGCTCTCCGCCACGCCCTCCAACGCCCGGGCGCAGGCCAGTTCGTCCCCCGCCGTCCGGGCCAGGCCCAGCGCCTGCTGGTACCGCTCGGCGGCGGTCTCCCAGTGGCCCGCCGAGGCCTGGAGGTTCCCCAGGTTGAGCAGCGCGGCCGCCGCCCGGCGGGGCGAGCCGCCGCGCTCGGCCACCCGCAGCACCAGGCCGTGCAGCTGGTACAGGTCGGCGGGCGCCGCCTGCCCGGTCAGCGGCAGCGTCCGCAGCAGCGCGGAGACCAGCCGGCCGGCCGAACCGTCCAGGTCCGCCTGCCCGATCGCGTCCGCCACCGCCGCCAGCAGCCGCCCGCGCTCCTCGGCCAGCCACTGCCGGGCGTGCGCGGCGGTGCGCAGCCGCAGCGGCCCCGGCAGCGGCTCCGGGCCGGGGCCGGCCGCCGGGTCCAGCAGCGCCCGGGCCGACTCCACCAGCCGCACCAGCCGCTCCAGCAGCCGGGCCCGGGCGAGCTGCACCTCCGAGGGCCGGTCCAGCTCCTCCCGCATCCGCGCGAGCCTCGGCAGGAACCGCCCCGGCACCCGGTACCGCGGCGTCCCGTCGGCGGCCGGCGGCTCCTCCTCCAACAGCTCACGGTCCGTCAACTTCTGCAGCACGGAGGCGGCTTCCGGCGCCGGGCAGCCCAGCAGGGCCGACGCCGTGCGCAGGTCCGCCTGCTGTGCGGGGGCCAGCGTGAGCATCCGCAGCATCCGGGCCTGCGGGGCCGGCAGCGCGCGGTACGTCAGCAGGAAGGCGGCGTCCAGCGGATCGCTGTCGGGCACCGGCACCGGGTCGCCGGCGTCCGGCTCCAGCACCGGCCGCTCGGCCTTCGGCCGCTTCTCCCCCTCGGACCGGCCCTCGGACCGCGGCTTGGACGGCGGCTTGGACGGGCCCTCGGAGAGGGTCGGACCGGCGGACGGGCCCACCCCGGCCGGGCTGCCGGTCGGCCGGGCCGGAAGGCGCTTGCCGTTCTCCTCCTCCCTGGCCCGGCGGCGACCCTCGGCGGTCAGATCGGTCAGCCCGGCCGCCGACGCCCCGGTCAGCGCCCCGGTCGCCTCCGTCACCGCCGCCTTCGGAGCCGCCCTCAGCCAACCAGCCATCAGCCGCAGCGCGGTCGGCCGGGCCGCACAGGCCTCGGCCAGCCGGGCCGTCGCCACCGGATCCGCCGCCACCCGGTTGCTCCCGGCCAGCGCGCTCAGCAATTCCACCGAGGCCCGCGCCCCGAGCCCCCCGAGGATCACCGGGTCGATCCCCTCGATCCCCGTCAACGGCCCCGCCGTCGTCACCACCACCAGCGCGCGCGGCGCCACCGCCAACAGCGGCCACAGCTGCCCGGCATCCCGTACGTCGTCCAGCACCAGCAGCGTCCGGCGCCCCGCCACCGCCTCCCGCAGCACCCGGCAGGCCGGACCGTCCCCGGCCTCCGCCGCGGCCCCCTCCGGCAGCTCGGCCGGCGGCTCCGCACCCAGTTGCTCCAACAGCAGCCGCGCCGCCGCCTCCGGCTCCACCCGCCGCCCGTCCGGCGCCGACAGCCGCGCGAACGCCACCCCGTCGGGGTACTCCGCCGCCACCGAGGCGGCGAACCTGACGGCCAGTGAGCTCCGCCCCGACCCCGGCCGCCCCGCCACCACCAGCACCGGGCACCGCCCCGCCACCACCCCGCCCCGGCCCGCCTCCAACGCCGCCAGCTCGGCCCGCCGCCCCACGAACAGCTCCGGCCCCGACGGCAGTCCACCCAGCTCAACAGCCGGCCGCACCTCCACCGTCGCCGTCTTCCTCGCCACCCGCGCCACTCCCGACCGTCAGCCGACAGACCCCGGCCGGGCCCTGCGGCGAGCGTAGTTCGACCCCCGGCCCGGACCTGCCCAGACACCAGTACTACGAACCACCGAATCACCCACCCGGCGCAGGCCAACGCAGCGCCCCGCAGGGGCGCGAGGAACTGCGCGCAGGTGAACGGCAGCACCTGCAACCGGCTGACGGTGCTTCAGTTGCAGGTGCGCCGCCTTCCGATCCGCGCAGTTCCCCGCGCAGCAGCCGCTTCCGTCAGTCCGCCGTGATCCCCCAGTACCCGACCTGCGAGGGCGCGCCATCGCGGTAGAGCACCGTGCACCGCCCGACCGCCCGCCGCATCGTGTCGAACTGCCCGTCCAACGCGTCCTCCAGCTGCGCGGCGGTCGGCCGCCCGTCCGGCGCGAAGGCGAGGACCTCCGCCTCGGTCAGCGGCCGCATCATGTGGACGTCGTCCCCCGCCCCCGGCGCCAGCAGGTCCACGTAGTCGAGCACCGAGGCCGTCCCCCCGGTCCCCACGTACTCCTGCCAGTCCTCGTCCTCCCACAGCTCGGCCATGGTCATCCCGGTGAAGCCGTGGTCGTCCCGCGCCAGCTCCTCCTCCTGGGCCAGCCGGAACGCCGCCCCCAGGTCCTCCCGGTACGGCCCGAAGTCCGACCACGCACTGCCGCCCATCGCGGCCTCCCCTCCGTGCCGACTCTCGGCGGGGTCACACGCTAGTGACCCCCACCGACAGCACCGGCCCAGCAGAGGCGGTCAGTTGAACGGCCGCGCCGGCCACGGCGAGTCCGCCGGCCGCAGCGCGTCGAGCCCACCCGTCGTCAGGGCGGCGTACAGCGCCAGCGTCCCCGTCACCAGCGTCGGGTTGTGCAGCTCACCGGCCAGGACCAGCCGCAGCAGCTCGGCGAGCGGCACCCGCTGGACCTCGATCTCCAGCTCCTCCCCGTGGGCGGCGTAGCGGTCCCCCTCCGCCGCCGACAGGCCGGTCGCCAGGAAGAGCCGCAGCGCCTCGTCCGTCCCGCCCGGCGAGGTGTAGAAGTCGACCAGGACCCGCCACTCGGCCGCCTTGCAGTGGGCCTCCTCGAAGAGCTCGCGCTGCGCCGCGCGCAGCGGGTTCTCCCCGGGCACGTCCAGCAGCCCGGCCGGGAGCTCCCAGAGCCGTTGCCGCACCGGGTGGCGGTACTGACGCAGGATCAGCACCCGCTGCTGCTCGTCCACCGCGAGCACGGCCACCGACCCCGGGTGGACCTGGTAGTCCCGGCGGGCGTAGCTGCCGTCGGGCATCAGCACCTCGTCGGTCCGCACCCCCGTGACCTTCCCCCGGAACGGCTCCGAGCTGGACCGTACGGCCCACTCCTCCGCCTCGTCCCTGATCTGCCACTGACTGTCCGTCATGCCGTTCCCCTTTTCGTCACTCAGACATTAACCCACACGCGAACGGCGGCCGTGCGAAACGCACGACCGCCGTCCGTGAACCTGCCGCGAATTACTCCGCAGCGGTCTTGATCTTGATGGCCGCCGCCACCAGACCCGCGAAGAGCGGGTGCGGGCGGGTCGGGCGGGACTTCAGCTCCGGGTGCGCCTGGGTGGCGACCAGGTAGGGGTGGACCTCGCGCGGGTACTCGACGTACTCGACCAGGTCACCCTTGGGCGACAGGCCCGAGAACTGCAGGCCGGTCTTCTCGAGGTCGGCGCGGTAGGCGTTGTTGACCTCGTAGCGGTGGCGGTGGCGCTCCTCGACGTACTGCTCGCCGGAGTACACCTCGCGGACGATCGAGCCCTCGGCCAGCTTGGCCGGGTAGAGGCCGAGCCGCATGGTGCCGCCCAGGTCGCCCTTGCCGTCCACGATGGCCAGCTGCTCGGCCATGGTGGAGATGACCGGGTACTTGGCGGCCGCGTCGAACTCGGTGGAGTTGGCGTCCGGCAGGCCGGCCAGGTTCCGGGCCGCCTCGATGACCACGCACTGCAGGCCCAGGCACAGGCCCAGCAGCGGGACGCGGTTCTCACGGGCGTAGGTGATCGCGGCGACCTTGCCGTCCACCCCGCGGTCGCCGAAGCCACCGGGGATGCAGATCGCGTCCACGTCGCCGAGCTGCTCCTGCGCGCCCTCGGGGGTCAGGCAGTCGTCGCTCGTCACCCACTTGATCTCGACCCGCGCGTTGTTGGCGAAGCCGCCCGCGCGCAGCGCCTCGGTGACCGAGAGGTACGCGTCGGGGAGGTCGATGTACTTGCCGACCAGCGCCACCTTGACGATGTGCTGGGGCTCGTGGACCCGGCGCAGCAGGTCGTCCCAGGTGGTCCAGTCCACGTCGCGGAACGGCAGGTCCAGGCGCCGCACCACGTACGCGTCCAGGCCCTCGCCGTGCAGCACCTTGGGGATGTCGTAGATCGACTTGGCGTCGATGGCCGCGACCACGGCCTCCTCGTCCACGTCGCACATCAGCGAGATCTTGCGCTTGATGGCCTGCGGGACCTCGCGGTCGGCGCGCAGCACGATGGCGTCCGGCTGGATGCCGATGTTGCGCAGCGCGGCCACCGAGTGCTGGGTCGGCTTGGTCTTCAGCTCGCCCGAGGGGCCGATGTACGGCAGCAGGGAGACGTGCACGAAGAAGACGTTGTCCCGGCCGACCTCGTGGCGGACCTGGCGGACGGCCTCCAGGAACGGCAGCGACTCGATGTCGCCGACGGTGCCGCCGACCTCGGTGATCACCACGTCGACGTCCTCGGCCGCCATCCGGCGGATCCGGGACTTGATCTCGTTGGTGATGTGCGGGATGACCTGGACGGTGTCGCCCAGGTACTCGCCGCGGCGCTCCTTGGCGATGACCGTCGAGTACACCTGGCCGGTGGTGACGTTCGCCGAGCCGTGCAGGTTGGTGTCGAGGAAGCGCTCGTAGTGACCGATGTCGAGGTCGGTCTCGGCGCCGTCGTCGGTGACGAAGACCTCACCGTGCTGGAACGGGTTCATGGTGCCCGGGTCCACGTTGAGGTACGGGTCGAGCTTCTGCATCGTCACGCGCAGGCCGCGCGCCTTGAGCAGGGCACCGAGGCTGGAGGCGGTGAGGCCCTTGCCGAGCGACGAGGCGACACCCCCGGTGACGAAGAGGTGCTTGGTCGTCACGGCGCGGCCGTTCGCTGCCTTGCCGGAATGGGGCTGTGCCAAGAGGGGGCTCCCGTGGGTCGCGTGTCGAGGTGTAACGCCGGTGGAGCGGCCGCCGGGTCTGCCGGTTACGACGAGGAGTTCGCACTCGGCCGGATGCCTCTCGGCTGCTCCGGCGGGGTCGTCGGGGTCGGCGGTTCCGGGGCTTCTGCCCACCAGTCCACGGGATACCAGGGTATCAGCGGGCCGGACCTGACGGCGTCCCGGGCGGTGTGGCCCGTCCGTGTGACGTTCATCCACCGTTCCCTCGACACTGAACGGACTGGCCCGGAAGGATCAACTCCGGGTGGTCCGTGTGGATCATCCGGGCTGACCCGTTCGGACCAGTTTGCGGGCAATCAGTGGGACTGCGTCGGGTTCGGGCTACTTGCGCGTGCCCTGCCCGAGCCGCCCGAAGTATCCTGCACGGACGCATCGCCGACAGCACAGCACGCGGAGGGCGAGGGGGCCGGACGACGCCCTTTCGGTCCCCGATGCGCGACCGGATCCTCCCGTACCAGTTCACCCGTCCCAGGCCAGGGGCCCACCACGGCCCCGCCCCCGGTGGCCACCAGCCCCGCCCGCCCAGGACGGCTCCGGTCCCGCAGCGGCCGCGCGCGCCCGTCGCCGGTGCCCGCCGAGCACATCTTGCGAACTGGAGAACCGAACGTGGCCGGCCGTATCGAGGACTACGCACTCATCGGGGACATGCAGACCGCCGCCCTGGTCAGCAGGGACGGGGCCGTGGACTGGCTCTGTCTGCCCCGGTTCGACTCGCCGGCGGTCTTCGCCGGGCTGTTGGGCACCGACGAACACGGCTTCTGGCGGATCGGACCCGCCGAACCGGTCGGCGCCGCCACCGTCCCCGCCTCCGACGCTCCCGCCACCCGTTCGGCCCAGCCCGATCCGAACGAACACCGGCAGCCCCCGGCCACCGCGGCGGCCCCCGCGGTGCCCGCCGACCGGCGCCGCTACCGGGGCGACTCGCTGATCCTGGAGCAGGAGTGGGACGGCCCCGGCGGGACCGTCCGGGTGACCGACTTCATGCCGCCCCGCCCGCTCACCGGGCCGGACGCGGTGCCGCAGATGATCCGGATCGTGGAGGGCCTCAGCGGCCGGGTCCGGATGCGCTCGGCGCTGCGGATGCGGTTCAGCTACGGCCGGGTGGTGCCCTGGGTGCACCGGGTCGAGCAGGCCGACGGCGGGCACCGCACGGTGGCGGTGGCCGGGCCCGACTCGGTCTGGCTGGACGGCGAGGCCGAGACCTACGGCCGGGACCTGACCACCTACGCCGACTTCACCGTGACCGAGGGCGAACGGATCGCCTTCGCGCTCACCTGGCAGGCCAGCCACCTGCCCGCCCCCGAGGCCCCGGACGCCGAGGCGGCGCTCAAGCACACCGCCGAATTCTGGCGCGAGTGGGTCGCCCAGTGCACCTACCAGGGCCCCTACCGGGAGCCGGTGGTCCGCTCGCTGATCACCCTCAAGGCGCTCACCTACGCCCCCACCGGCGGCATCGTGGCCGCCCCCACCACCTCGCTGCCCGAGGACATCGGCGGCGAGCGGAACTGGGACTACCGCTACACCTGGCTGAGGGACGCCGCGATCACCCTCTCCTCGCTGCTGCGCACCGGCTACCGCGAGGAGGCCCGGGCCTGGCGCGAGTGGCTGCTGCGGGCCGTCGCGGGCGACCCGGAGAACCTGCAGATCATGTACGGCATCGCCGGCGAGCGGGAGCTGAAGGAGTTCGAGCTCGACTGGCTGCCCGGCTACGAGGGCTCCCAACCCGTCCGGGTCGGCAACGGCGCCGCCAACCAGCTCCAGCTGGACGTCTACGGCGAGGTGGTCGAGGCCCTGCACCTGGCCCACATGACCGGCCTGACCCGCAACGACCACGCCCACCTGCTCCAGCTCCGGCTGATCAGCTACATGGAGCAGCACTGGCGCGAGCCGGACGAGGGCATCTGGGAGGTGCGCGGCCCCCGCCGGCACTTCGTGCACTCCAAGGTGATGGCCTGGGTCGCGGTGGACCGCACCATCAAGCTGATCGAGCAGACCCCGGCCGAGGGCCCGCTGGAGCGCTGGAAGGCGCTGCGCGACGAGATCCACCGGGACGTCTGCGAGAAGGGCTACGACGCGGGGCGCAACACCTTCACCCAGTACTACGGCGGCAAGGAGCTGGACGCCTCGCTGCTGCTGATCCCCCAGGTCGGCTTCCTGCCGCCGGACGACAAGCGGGTGATCGGCACCATCGAGGCGATCCAGCGCGAGCTCTCCACCGAGGACGGCTTCGTGCTCCGCTACCCGACCCACGACGACCACGGCAACAACGTGGACGGCCTCTCCGGCCACGAGGGCGCCTTCCTGGCCTGCTCGTTCTGGCTGGCCGACGACCTGGCGATGATCGGGCGGGTCCAGGAGGCCCGGGAGCTGTTCGACAAGCTGCTCTCGCTCCGCAACGACCTCGGGCTGCTGGCCGAGGAGTGGGACTCCCGGGCCCAGCGGCAGGTCGGCAACTTCCCGCAGGCCTTCAGTCACGTGCCGCTGATCGACACCGCGCTGCGGCTGACCGCCTGCGCCGGGGCCTACCTCTCGGCCCAGCCGGACGGGCGGGAGCGGGAGCAGGCCACCCTCTGACGGACCCTCAGCACTGACCCACGGGCACCCGGCGGACGACCCCGCCGGGTGCCCGCCTCATGCTCCGTCGGTGATCTGCCCCAGCCGGCGGACCAGTTGCTCCACCGTGTCCGTGGGCGGCCAGGGGAAGTCCGGCAGCGCGGCCCGCAGGGTGACCTGGCCGTGCAGCGCCGTCCAGAGCGCCACGGCGTCCCCGAACGGGTCGGTGCTGGCCGAACGCCCTGCCTCGACCACCGCCTCCAGGCTGCGGACCAGACCCATCAGGGCCTCCGGCCCGTTCGGCCGGGCCGCCGTCCGGCAGGCGCCGGTGGCGAGCCGCTGGGGGGTGGACCCGAAGACGATCTGGTAGCAGGCCGGCTCCCGGGTGCCGAACTCGACGTAGGCGGCGCAGCCCGCGAGCAGCGCGTCCACCGGGTCGGCCGTGCCCTCCCGGGCCGCCGAGGTCATCCGGCCCAGGCGGTCCAGCGCCTCGGTGACCACCGCCTCGACGATCGCCTCCCGGTCGGGGAAGTGCCCGTAGATCGAGGGTGCGGCGATGCCGACCTCCCGGGCCACCGCGCGCAGGGTGACCGCCTCCTTGGAGCCCTCGCGCTCGATCACGGCGATCGCCGCCCTGACGATCTCCTCGCGCAGCCGGGTGCCCTCGCCCCGGCGGTTCCTCGGCCTGGCCGGTGCCTGCTGCTCCATGGCCGTGACTTTACACCTGTTAGGTCAAGGCGCTAGCTTCTCCGGCGACAGCTAACAGCCGTAAGGTTACGAGAGTTAGGGGACTCCGTGAGCATGTCCGCCCTGCCCGATCCACGCCGCTGGCGCGCCCTGGCCGCGCTCTGCTCCTCCCTGGTGGTCGTCACCATCGACAACACCGTGCTGAACACCGCCCTGCCGGCCCTGGCCGAAGCCCTGCACGCCTCCACCGCCGACCTGCAGTGGATCAACAACGCGTACACCCTGGTCTTCGCCGCCATGCTGATCACCGCCGGCGGCCTCGGCACCCGGATCGGCCAGCGCCGCTCGCTCACCGCCGGGCTGGCGGTCTTCGCCCTGGCCTCGGCGGTCGCCGCCCTCGCCGACTCGGCGGCCCAGCTGATCGCCCTGCGAGCGGTGATGGGCCTGGCCGCGGCCTTCGTGATGCCCGCGACCCTCTCGGTCATCGTGATGCTCTTCGACGAGCGGGAACGCCCCAAGGCCATCGCCGTCTGGTCCGCCACCGCCGGGCTCGGCATCGTGATCGGCCCGATCGCGGGCGGCCTGCTGCTGGAGCACTACTCCTGGAGCAGCGTCTTCTGGATCAACGTCCCGCTGGTCGCGGCCGCGCTGGCCGCCGCCCTGCTGCTGGTCCCGGCCCTGCCGGGCCGCCGGGGCGGCCGCCTGGACGTGCCCGGCCTGCTGCTCTCCGCCCTCGGCCTGGCCGCCCTGGTCGACGTGATCATCCGGGGCCCCGAACGCGGCTGGCTCTCCACCGGCACCCTGGCCGAGGCCGCCGCCGCGGTGGTGCTGCTCGGCGCCTTCGCCCGCTGGGAGCTGACCACCCCTCAGCCGATGGTCGACCTGCGGATGTTCGCGGTCCGGGCGGTCGGCCTGGCCGGGGCGATGCTCGCGGTCACCTTCTTCGCCCTGTTCGGCCTGCTCTTCGTCTACACCCAGTACCTCCAACTGGTGCACGGCTACAGCCCGTTCAAGGCCGGCCTGGGCGCCCTGCCGTTCGCCCTGGCGATGGCCGCCACCTCCGCCACCAGCGCCGCCACCGCCGCCCGCTTCGGCACCCGCATCGCTATCTCGGGCGGCCTGCTGCTGATGGCCCTGGGCCTCGCGGGCCTCTCACTGACCGAGGTCCACACCCCGTACGCCCGGCTCTGCGTCGCGATGGCCGTGGTCGGCGCCGGGATGGGCCTGGTGATGGCCCCGGCCAGCGCCACGGCGGTCGCCGCGATCCCCCGGGAGCGGGCCCCGATGGTCAGCGCCTTCAACGGGGTGGCCCGCGAACTCGGCGGCGTGCTCGGCATCGCCGTCGTCGGCACCGTGGTCTCCGCCGCCTACCGTGACGGGATCCCGGACGTCCCCGCCCCGGCCGCCGCGGACCTCCCCTCCGCCCACGCCGTCGCCGCTCACCTCCCGCCCGACGCCGCCGCCCGCCTCACCGAAGCCGCGAACCAGGCCTTCACCACCGCCATGCACAGCGGCACCTGGACCTGCGCCGCCATCGCCCTCGCGGGCGCGGCGGCCGCCTACCTGCTGATCCGGCCCGGGAGCCCTGCCGACGAGGACATGGGCCCAGGGGCGCGAGGAACTGCGCGCGGGGGAACGGCAGTACGTGCAACTGGCTGACGTGCCCCGGCCTCACACTGGGCCGCCTTCCGCACTCGCGCAGTTCCTCGCGCCCCTAGCGGTTCACGTTCGTTGGACCAGTTCGTCGTAGGTGCTGAGGACCTGGGCGACGGTGTCGGACTCCTCCGGCCAGGTGGCCGCCTGTTGGTGGGCCGCCGCCGCCAGGGCCGCCCGCCGGGCGGGGTCGGCGAGCAGTCCGCCGACCGCGCCGGCCAGGGCGGCGGGGTCTCCGTAGGGGACCAACGCGACCGCCTCGCCGACCAGTTCGGGGATGCCGCCGACCGAGGTGGCCACCACCGGGACGCCGGCCCGGACCGCCTCCTGGACGACCAGCGACCGCGGCTCCCAGCGGCTGCTGACCACCACCAGGTCGGCCGCCGCCAGCAGGTCGGGCACGTCGGTGCGGTGCCCGAGCAGCTCGACCGGCAGCTTCTCCGCGGCGATCCGCTCCGCCAGCTGCTCCCGCTCCGGCCCGTCCCCGGCGATCAGCACCAGCGGGTCGGTCTCGCCGAACTCCGGCAGCCGCGCCGCGTCCAGCAGCAGCCCGAAGGATTTCTGCGCCACCAGCCGCCCGATCGCCAGCACCAGCGGCCGGTCCGGGCCGCCGCCGAGCAGCGCGGCCCGGGCCGCCTCGCGGCCGAGCCCGGAGGGCGGCATCGGCGGGGCGGCGACGGGGCCGAGCCGGGCGTCGGTGGCGCCCAACTCCCGGGCCCGGGCGACCAGGTCGGACGAGGCGCCGAGCACCAGGTCCGCCGAGCGGGCCACCCGACGCTCCATCAGACGCTGCAACCGCCGGTCCAGGCCGGTGGCCAGCATCGCGTGGTGCGAGGTCACCACGAGCGGCGTCTCCGGCCGCAGGCCGGGGAAGCGGCCGGCGGTGCGCAGCGCCAGGTCGGAGAGCAGACCGGCGCGCAGACCGTGCGCGTGCACGATGTCCGCGCCGGTGAACGCGCGCCGGAGCTCGCCGATGGCGGTGGCGTCGCTGCGCGCCCCGGAGGTCGGGGTGATGTCGACCGGGTGGAAGCGCGCGCCGGTGCGGCCGAAGCCGAACAGCGCGTCGGTGCCGCCGGGGGCGCAGACGGTGACCACCACGCCGTGCTCGACCAGGCCCTGGGCCAGCGAGCGCACATGGGCGCCGATGCCCCCGCTCCCTGCGGAGAGCACCAGCACCACGTGCAGCTGCCCCGTTTCGGTGCCCTTGGTGGCGCGGGTGGCGGAATGGTCCACGTCGTCTCGCTCCGACTCGATCACGGCCCAGTGAGTGTCCAGCCGCCACCATGCCAGGTAAGGCGCCCCTTTGGACAGTCGGCGCCGTCCGTGTCGGCCGTACCCCGTCAGGCGTCGCGGGGACCGCGGGCGGCCGCGAGCAGCTCCTCGGCGTGGGCGCGGCCGAGCTCGGAGTCCTCCAGACCCGCCAGCATCCTGGAGAGTTCGCGCACCCTCTCCTCATCGGAGAGCACCTTGACGCCGCTGCGGGTCACCGTGCCGTCGTTGGTCTTCTCCACCACCAGGTGCCGGTCGGCGAAGGCCGCCACCTGCGGGAGGTGGGTGACCACCACGACCTGGGCGGACTCGGCCAGCTTGGCCAGCCGGCGGCCGATCTCGACCGCCGCCTTGCCGCCGACCCCGGCGTCCACCTCGTCGAACAGGTAGGTCGGCACCGGGTCGGCCCCGGCGAAGACCACCTCGACCGCGAGCATCACCCGGGACAGCTCACCGCCGGAGGCGCCCTTGGCGATCGGCCGGGGCGAGGCGCCGGGGTGCGGGGCCAGCAGCACCTCGACCTCGTCCACCCCGTGCTGGCCGAACGCGACGGTACGGCCGTCGAGTTCGAGCCCGTCCGGGTCGTCGGTGCGGCTCAGGTCGAAGGTGACCCGGGCGTGCGGCATGGCCAGCTCGGCCAGCTCGGCGGAGACCGCCTCGGCGAAGCGGCCGGCCGCGGCCTGCCGGGCGGCGGAGAGTTCGGCCGCCGAGTCGGTGAGCTCTGTGCGCAGTTCCGCGTGACGCTCCGTCAACTCGACGATCCGGTCGTCGTCGCCGTCCAGCTCGGCGAGCCGGGCGGCCGAGGTCTCGGACCACTCCAGCACCTCGGCCAGGGTGTTCTCCTCGCCGGCGTACTTGCGCAGCAGCTGGGCCAGCACGGACCGGCGGTCCTCGACGGCGGCCAGGCGGACCGGGTCGGCGTCCAGGTCGTCGGCGTACCCGGCCAGGTCCTGGGCGACGTCGGCCAGCAGGTAGCCGACCTCGTTCAGCCGGTCGGCCAGCGCGGCGAGGCGCTCGTCGTGGTGGCGCACCGCGTCCACGGCCCGGCGGGCCTGGCCCACCAGGGTGCCCGCGTCCACGCCCTCCGGGTCGGAGGGGTGGCCGGTGAGGGCGGCCTGGGCCTGGGCGGCGGCGGAGCTGAGCGCGTCGGCGTGGCCGAGCCGCTCGGCCTCGGCGGCCAGCTCGACGTCCTCGCCGGCCACCGGCTCGGCGGCGGCGATCTCGTCCAGCCCGAAGCGGAGCAGGTCCGCCTCCTGGGCCCGCTCCCGGGCCCGGGTGGTGAGCTCATCCAGGGTCGCGGCCACCTCACGCAGCGCGCGGTAGCTCTCCCGGTACCGGGCCAGCGGGGCGGCCACCGCGGCGCCCGCGTAGCGGTCCAGCGCGCCGCGCTGGCGGGACGGGCGCAGCAGCCGCTGCTGGTCGGTCTGACCGTGCACGGCGACCAGGTCCTCGCCCAGCTCGGCCAGCAGGCCGACCGGCACCGACCGGCCGCCGACGTGGGCGCGCGAGCGGCCCTCGGCGGAGACGGTCCGGCTGATCAGCAGTTCGCCCTCGTCCAGTTCGGCCCCGGCCTCCAGGGCCCGGGCCAGCACGGAGGAGCCGGCCGGCAGCGAGAGCCTCCCCTCGACCACCGCCCGCTCGGCCCCGCGCCGCACCAGGGCCGGGTCGGAGCGGCCGCCGAGCAGCAGCCCGAGGCTGGTCACCACCATCGTCTTGCCCGCCCCGGTCTCGCCGGTGACCGCCGTGAAGCCCGGCGCCAGCTCGACCACCGCGTCGTCGATGACGCCAAGATCCCGTATCCGCATCTCGTCCAGCACGGTGACGACCTTACGAGGTTCCACCCCCGGCGCGCGACGAGCGTCGGTGCCGGGCGGGGAAGTTGCGGGCAAGTTCATCCCTTCCGGGCGTCCTCGGGCACCGTGCACCGGCGCAGGAAGAACTGTGCAAGCGGCCCGATCGCCAGAGCGTAGGCGACGGTACCGACACCGACCGAGCCGCCCAGCGCCACGCCGACCAGCAGCACGGTGATCTCGATGCAGGTGCGGATCAGCCGGATCGAGCGGCCGGTCACCCGGTGCAGGCCCGTCATCAGGCCGTCCCGGGGGCCGGCGCCGAGCCGGGCGCCGATGTAGAGACCGGTGGCCAGGCCGTTGAGCAGCAGGCCGGAGACGAACAGGGCGATCCGGGCCGCCCAGGCCTGCGGCGCGTCCAGCAGGCCGAGGGTGAGGTCCATCGCGACGCCGAGCACCACCACGTTGCCGACCGTCCCGACCCCGGGCACCTGCCGCAGCGGGATCCAGAGCAGCAGCACCAGCGCGCCGACGATGGTCACCCAGCTGCCCATGCTCAGACCGAGGTGGTGGCGTAGGCCCTGGTTGAGCACGTCCCAGGGATTGACGCCCAGTGAGCCGCGCATCATCAGCGCCAGGCTCGCCCCGTACAGCCAGAGGCCGACCAGCAGCTGCGGCACCCGGCGGCCCAGCCGGCCGGTGGTCCAGACGCTGCGGGGTGCCTGGGTCAGAGTGGCCATGGCGGGGCGCTCCTTCGAGGATGGGTGCTGGCGGCCGAGTGGCCGCCCTGCCATCATGGGGAATCCACCTGACGGCCCGACAGGGCCAATCCGATGGAAGTGGACTGAAATGGCCGAGTGGCAGAGCACCGTCTCCCCCATCGCCCTGGCCCGGCAACTGCGCACCGCGCGCCTGCCCGAGCCCGCCGGCCACCGCCCCGCCTACCGGGAACTGGCCGGACAGGTCCGCCTGCTGGTCTCCGAAGGCCGCCTCGCCGTCGGCACCCGGGTCCCCGCCGAACGCGAGCTCGCCCAGGCCCTCGCCCTCAGCCGCACCACCGTGGCCGCCGCCTACGAGGCCCTGCGCGCCGACGGCTACCTGCGCAGCCGCCGCGGCTCCGGCAGCTGGACCACCCTGCCCGAGGGCAGCAGCCCGCCCAGCGACGCCCTGCACCCCGTCCCGCCGGACGAGAGCGGCCGCACCCTCGACCTCGGCATCGCCGCCCTGCCCGCCCCGCAGCCCTGGCTCGGCCAGGCCGCCGCCCGGGCCGTCGAACAGCTACCCGCCTACGCCGCCGGGCACGGCAACTTCCCCACCGGCGTCCCGGTCCTGCGCGAGGCCATCGCCCGCCGCTTCACCGAACGCGGCCTGCCCACCACCCCCGACCAGATCCTGGTCACCACCGGCGCCATGACGGCCCTTCAGCTGGTCCACCACGCCCTGCTCTCCCGCGGCGACCGGGTCGCCGTCGAGGCCCCCAGCTACGCCCACACCCTGCGCGCCCTCGAACGCGCCGACACCCGCCTGGTGCCCGTCGCCCAGCACGACGGCCGCTGGGACCTGCCCGAGTGGCAGCGGGTGCTGCGCGACGCCGCCCCCCGGGTCGCCTACGTCATCCCCGACTTCCACAACCCCACCGGCGCGCTCATCGACGAGGACCAGCGCCGCTCCCTGCTCGCCGCCGCCCGCACCTCCGGCACCACCGTCCTGGTGGACGAGACCCCGGCCGAACTCGGCTGGAACACCGAGGAGATGCCCCGCCCCACCGCCGCCCTGGACCGGGGCGCCCAGGTGGTCACGGTCGGCTCCGCCAGCAAGATCCTCTGGGGCGGCCTGCGGATCGGCTGGGTCCGCGCCGCGCCCGGCCTGATCCGCCGGCTCGCCACCGACCGGGCCTTCACCGACATCGGCAGCCCGGTGATGGAGCAGCTGATCGCCGCCGAACTGCTCACCGAACACCTCGCCGAGGCCCGGGCCGACCGGCACCAGCGGCTGCGCGCCGGAGCGGAGGGCCTACTGGCCGCCCTGCGCGAGCAACTCCCCCGCTGGCACGCCGAGTTGCCGCCCGGCGGCCTCACCCTCTGGGTGGGCACCGACGGCCTCTCCGGCGCCGCCCTGGCCCAGGCCGGCGAACAGACCGGCGTCCGCATCGCGGCCGGCTCCCGGTTCGGCGTGGACGGCGCCTTCGAGCACCACATCCGCATCCCGCTCACCGTCCCACCGGCCGCCACCACCGACGCCGTCACCCGCCTCGCCGCCACCGCCCGCCTAGCCGCCACCGGCCACTGGCCCGGCCTCGATTCAGCCCTGCCCCTCGCCGTCTGACGACGGCAGCGGCCCGGGGCCGGAGGCCCCAGGGGCGCGAGGAACTGCGCGAACCGGAAGGCGGGCACTAGGTCGGGGCATGCGAGCCAGTTGCACGTGCTGCCGTTCCCCCACGCGCAGTTCCTCGCGCCCCCGGGGTAGCCACTTCGCTCAGCAGGCCCCGCCGCGCCCCCGCCAGCCCGTGACCGGAAGCGCGAACTTCGCCACCAACCGGTCCGTGAACGGCGCCCGGTGGAGCCGGGCCAGCCGCACCGGAGTGCTCCCCCGGCGGACCTCCACCCGCGCCCCGGCCGGGAGTTCGAAGGAGCGACGCCCGTCGCACCAGAGGATCCCGTTCTGCGTCTTCGGCTGCACCTCCACCGCCAGCACCGAGTGCGGCGAGGTCACCAGTGGCCGGGCGAACAGCGCGTGCGCGGAGATCGGCACCATCAGCAGCGCCTCCACCTCCGGCCACACCACCGGCCCGCCGCCCGAGAACGCGTACGCCGTCGACCCCGTCGGGGTGGAGAGCACCACGCCGTCGCACCCGAAGTTGGACACCGGCCGGCCGTCCACCTCCGTGACGACCTCCAGCATCCGCTCCCGGGAGGCCTTCTCGACCGAGGCCTCGTTCAGCGCCCAGCCCTCGTACAGCACGTCGCCGTTGGTGCGCACCACCACGTCGAGGGTCATCCGGTCCTCGATCTCGTAGTCGGCGTCCACCACCCGCTCGACCACCACCGCGAGATCGTCCCGCTCGGCCTCCGCCAGGAAACCCACCCGGCCCAGGTTGATGCCGAGCATCGGCAGCCCGGACTCCCGGGCCAGCTCGGCCCCGCGCAGCAGCGTGCCGTCCCCGCCGGCGACCAGGATCAGCTCACAGCCGTCCGCCGCGCCGTGACCGCCGCCGACCAGCTCCACGCCGTCGGGGAGGTCCAGCCCGACCGCCTCGGCGGAGAGCAGACGGATCCTGATCCCGGCCTTCAGCAGGCCGTGCACCAGCGCCTCGACGCTGCGCAGCGCGGTCTCCCGGCCGGTGTGCGCGATCAGGAAGACCGTACGTTCGTCGCTCATGCTGCTGCCCTCTCCCTCACACCTGCCCCCGCTGCGGAGCAACGGACCGGACGCCTGCGGAGCACCCTATCCGGGCACCCGCCCGCCAGGGGCGGTTCAGACCGACCGACAGTTGGCGGACACGCCCTACTGCGGGCCCTCCGCCACCGCCCGCTCCGCGTCCGCCGGGTCCAACTGCGGCGCGTCCCGGCGCATCCAGAGGAAGTACTCGACGTTCCCGGACGGCCCCGGCAGCGGGCTGGCGGTCACCGCCCGCACCCCGAGGCCCAGCTCCCAGGCGTGGCCCGCCACCTGACGGACCATCTCGGCGCGCAGCTGCGGGCTGCGCACCACCCCGCCGCTGCCGAGCCGGTCCTTGCCGATCTCGAACTGCGGCTTGACCATCAGCACCAGGTCGGCGTCGGGCGCGCAGCAGCCGGCCAGCGCGGGCAGCACCAGGCCCAGCGAGATGAACGACAGGTCGCCCACCACCAGGCCGACCGGCTCGCCGCCGATCTGTTCCAGTGTCAGTTCCCGCACGTTGGTGCGGTCCATCACCGTCACCCGCTCGTCGCTCTGCAGCGACCAGGCCAGCTGTCCGTAGCCGACGTCCACCGCCAGCACGTGCGCCGCCCCGGACCGCAGCAGCACGTCGGTGAACCCGCCGGTGGACGCTCCCGCGTCCAGCGCCCGACGGCCCTCGACCACCAGCCCCTGCGGCACGAAGGCGGCGAACGCCCCGGCCAGCTTGTGCCCGCCGCGCGAGACGTAGTCGGGGTCGTTCTCGTCCTTCGCCACCACCACGGCCGCCGCGGTCTCCACCTGGGTGGCCGGCTTGGTCGCGGTGGTGCCGCCGACGGTGACCCGCCCGGCCGCGATCAGCTCGCTCGCGTGCTCACGCGAACGGGCCAGCTTGCGGCGGACCAGCTCCGCGTCGAGTCGGCGTCGTGCCACTGCCACTGGGGTTCCATCTCCTACTGCCGGCTACTGCTGATCGAGCGCGGCGAGCACATCCGCCAGCCGCTGCTGTACATCTTCGTACACCGCCACCCGCTCCCCGGTCTCCGCCCCGGCCGACTCGGCGAGACGGGCCAGCTCGGCGTCGACCTCCGCGAGGCCGGTGGGGTCGTACGACTCCTCCTCCGCGGCGCCCGGATCAGTCATCGGCGGGCTTCTTCTTGGCGGGCGCGGCCTTCTTCGCCGCGGTCTTCTTCACCGCCGTCTTCTTCGCCGTGGCGGTCTTCTTGACGGTGGCGGTCTTCTTCACGACCGTCTTCTTGACCGGCGCGGCCTTCTTCACCGCGGTCTTCTTCGCTGCCGCCTTCTTCACCGGCGGAGCCACCACCAGCTCGGGCTGCTCCTCGACCTCGTCCTCGTCGTCGTCCCCGGGCACGAACCAGGCGTCAGGCCCCAACTCGGGCTCCTCCTCCGGCTCCAACTCGAACTCCGGCTCGGGCTCCGACTGGCGGACCTCCTGCTCCCAGCCCTGGTCGAACAGCCCCGCCGCGCGCCGCTCCCGGGGCTGCTCGGGCTCCGGCGCCTTCTCCTCCCCGGCCCCGCCGACCAGCTGCTTCTCCAGGTAGCTCAGCACCACGCCGACCTTCACCACCTGGTCGCCGATCTTCTCGAAGGCCTTCTCCGCCTCGGCCCGGGTCACCCCCACCGCGAGGTCGATCCCGGCCCGTCCGGCCGTCACCGCCTCCCCGGCCAGGGTCTCCACCCGCTTCACCACCGGCGGCAGCTGCACCAGCAGCCCGGCCACCTGCTTGCCCGCCTCCTCGGCGACCTCGGTGGCCACCACGACCACCCCGCGCACCAGATCCCGCAGCATCTCCGCCTCCTCCGTGCCGCTCCTGCCGTCGTCGTCGACGCTACCCGAGGGAGACCCCCGGCACTGCGATAGCGTGGGCGGCCGGACCTGACGGGAGATCACAGCGATGGCCAGCACCGAGGAGTGCCGCGCGGCACTCGAACAGCTCAGCCGCAACCTCACGGGCGCCGACGGCGACGTGCAGAAGGCCGCCGCCCTGGACCGTTCGCTCAGCTGCCACCTCACCGACCTGGGCGTCACCTTCACCGGCCGGCTGCGCGGCGGCGAGATCACCGGCCTCACCGAGCAGCCCGGCCCGCCCGCCGCCAAGGCCGACATCCGCCTCACCATGACCAGCGCGGACCTGGTCGCGATGGTCGGCGGCTCGCTGAAGTTCGCCTCCGCCTGGGCCTCCGGCCGGGTCCGGCTGGAGGCCGGCTTCCGCGACCTGCTCCGCCTGCGCTCGCTGCTCTGAGCACCCCTCGGGAAAGCGCTTTCCGCAACATCCGACGGACCGTCAGACCGCCGGCACGATCCGCTCCACCGCCGCCGTGACCAGCCGCTCCCGCTCCTCCTCGGAGAACACGCCCGGCAGGGTCAGCTGCTCGACGATCAGCCAGTTGAAGGCCAGGTAGAGCAACCGCACCGCCTCCGCGTCCCCGGGCAGCCCGGAGGCCTCGTGGTAGGCCACGTTGGCGTCCAGGTCGGCCCGCACCCGCTCGGTCAGCACGTCCCGCAGCCCGGGCCGCCGGGTGGCCTCCAGACGGAGCTCCAGCAGCGCCAGGTAGCCGGTCCGGAAAGCGCTTACCCGGCCCACCAGCTCCCGCATCAGCGCGGCGTACGTCCCCCGGTCGGGCTTCGCCGCCCGCTGGCGCGCCACGGTCTCCTCGTCCGGCTGCAGCCGCTCGTAGACCCGGGCGCCGGCCTGGGTGAGCAGGTCGTCCCGGTTGGCGAAGTAGTTGGAGGTCGTGCCGGGCGGGACGGCGGCCGCCGCGTCCACCGCGCGGAAGGTCAGCCCGCGCGCCCCCTCGGCCGCCAGCACCTCGATCGCCGCGTCCACCAGGGCGGCCCGCCGCCCCTCGTTCCTGCGCGCCATTGACACCACTCCATCCGTAGTACTACGGTCTGACCACTCCGCTCAGAGTACTCCAACGAAAGTGGTACCGGTTTGCGCAAGCTCGTCTACTACGTCGGCGTCACCATCGACGGCTACATCGCCGGTCCCGGCGGCGAGTACGACTTCTTCCCGCTGGACGACACCTACAGCACCTGGCTGAACGGCCACCTCCCCGAGACCGTGCCCACCCCGATGCGCGCCGCCCTCGGCCTCACCGAGACGCCCGCCGCCCGCTTCGACACCGTCCTGATGGGCCTCGGCACCTACCGCCCCGCCCTCGACGCCGGCCTCACCAGCCCGTACGCGCACCTGCGCCAGTACGTCGTCTCCACCACCCTGGCCCCGGACACCGACCCCGCCGTCAGCGTCGTCGAGGACGACCCGCTCGGCCTGGTCCGCGACCTCAAGCGCCGGCCCGGCCAGGACATCTGGCTCTGCGGCGGCGGCCGGCTGGCCGGTGCCCTGCTCCCCGAGGTCGACGAACTGATCGTCAAGAGCTACCCGGTCCTGGCCGGCTCCGGCATCCCGATGGTCGCCGGCGGCTTCGACCCCACCCTCTTCACCCCGACCGACCGGAAGTCCTTCGACACCGGAACCACCGTCACCTGGCTCACCCGCAGCACCACCTGACGGAACGACAGGACAACGGGACGACGGAGGGCGGCAGCCACCGGCCACCGCCCTCCGCCCGCGTGCCACGCCCTACAGGCCCAGCTCCTCCAACGCCTTCCGCCCGTCCACGGCGCGCTCCGCCGACCAGGCCGCGCCGCACAGCGCCCGCAGCCCGTCGTAGACGTCCTCGCCGCCCCCGGCCAGCCGCAGCGCACCGTCCTCGGCCCAGGCCCGCCAACCGCCGCACTCGAAGCCGCCGTCCACCGCGACCGCCGCCCGATGGGCCGTCAGCAGCCCCCGCAGGTCCGCCGCCAGGTACGTCGGCCGGTGCTCCGGCGGCGCCGCCAGCAGCAGCGCCGGGGTGGTCACGCCGGTGAACACCAACAGGCTGTCCACCCCGCCGTTCCACGCCCCCTCGATGTCGGTGTCCAGCCGGTCCCCGACCACCAGCGGCCGCTTCGCGCCCGTCCGGATCACCGTCTCCCGGTGCATCGGCGGCAGCGGCTTGCCCGCTACCTCCGGCTCGACCCCGGTCGCCGTCCGCACCGCCGCCACCAGCGTCCCGTTCCCCGGCGCGATGCCACGCGCCGTCGGCACCGTCAGGTCGGTGTTCGAGGCCACCCACGGCAGCCCGGAGGCCACCGCGTACGAGGCCTCCGCCAGCTGCGGCCACCCCACCGACGGGTCGTACCCCTGCACCACCGCCAGCGGCCCCTCCTCCAGCGAGCGCACCGCCACCAGCCCGTGCTCGGCCAGCGCCTCCACCAGCCCGGCCCCGCCGACCACCAGCACCTTCGACCCGGCCGGCACCTTCTCGGCCACCAGCCGGGCCGCCGCCTGCGCCGAGTTGATCACGTCGGCCGGCTCGGCCGGTACCCCCAGCTCGGTCAGGTGCTCCGCCACCACCCGCGGCGGACGGGAGGCGTTGTTGGTCACGTACGCCAACCGCATCCCGCCCGCCCGGGCCACCTCCAGCGAGGCCGCCGCGTGCTCGACCGCGTACGGGCCCGCGTACACCACCCCGTCCAGGTCCAGCAGCGCCGTGTCGTACGCCTCGGCCAGCGGGAGCTCACTGCCCCCGGGTGCCGTCCGGGCCGTACCGCTCGCGGTCTGGGTCATGCTGCTGCCACCTCGTGCTCGTCGTCGGTCCGTCACCCCGTCAGGCGGAGTCCTGCCCGGGCTCCCGGTACCCCGGCGCCCCCGGCCGCAAGGGCCCGTACGCCCCGGCCCTGGCCGCCAGCGTCGCCTTGGTCTGCCGCAGCGCCGCCCGGTAGTGCTCCGCCTCCGGGCGCATCGCCACCGCCAGCGCCAGGTGCTCGGCCGAGGCCTCGAAGTCACCCAGCCGGGCCGCCGTCAGGCCCCATCCGAACTGAGCGTAGTCGTCCGAGGGATCGAGCTGCGCCACCGTCTTGAAGTTCTCCAGCGCCTCCCGGTACAGCCCCGCCCCGTACCGGGCCCGCGCCAACGCCTCCAGCACGCTGCGCGAGTGCGGCTCGGCCTCCGCAGCACGCAGCAGCAACTGCACCGCCGCCGCCGGATGCCCCTGCTCCAGCAGCTGCGCCCCGCGCCGGAACCAGTCGTAGACCTCGCCCTCGGGCACCCCGTCACCGTTGCTCATACCGTCCCCGCTCCCTCCGGCCACCGCACGAAATCTGACACAGCCTCCGGCCACTGTGATCACTCAACAGCACATACCCGGTTACCATGCCCAGGATGACGACACCCAGTGCACCCAGTGGAGCAGGTGTCCCGTCGGGCGGCCCCGGAGACCCCGGACAGGTCGCCACGGCGGGGCTGTCCCTGTCCCCGTTCCGCGCCCTCCGCTACCGCCCGGACCGGGTCGGTAACCTGGCCGCCGTCACCTCGCCGCCCTACGACGTGGTGGACCCGAACCGGCGGCTCGACCTGGAGACCTCCGACCCCCACAACATCGTCCGGCTGATCCTCCCGCGCCCCGAGCCCGAGGACAGCGGCGACCGGCCCGACCGCGACACCCGCTACCGCCACGCCGCCCGGCTGCTCGCCGAGTGGCAGCGCGAGGGCGTGCTCGCCGCCGACCCCGAGGCCGCCCTCTACGTCTACGAGCAGACCGCCGGCGGCATCCTCCAGCGCGGTCTGATCGGCTCCCTCGCGGTCAGCGGCAGGGAGGCCGGCATCGTCCTCCCGCACGAGGACGTGATGCCCCGCCCGGTCGCCGACCGGGTCGGCCTGATGCGCACCACCAAGGCCAACCTCGAACCCCTGCTGCTCACCTACCGCGGCAGCGGCGGCGCGGCCGGCGTGATCGAACGCACCGTGCTCGACGAGCCCCTGCTCACCACGACCACCACCGACGGCACTCACCACCGGCTCTGGGCCGTCACCGACCCGGCCGACCTGGCCGCCGTCACCCGTGACCTCTCCACCTGCCGCGCCCTGATCGCCGACGGCCACCACCGCTGGGAGATGTACCTCCGCCTCCAGCGCGAGCACCGGCACCTCCCCCGCAGCCCCTGGGACCGCGGCATGGTCCTGCTGGTGGACACCGCCCGCTACCCGCTCCGGGTCCGCGCCATCCACCGCGTGCTCTACCGCCTGCCGCTCGCCGACGCCCTGGCCGCCCTCGGCGAACAGTGGCGGGTCAAGGAGGTCCCCGGCCCCCTCGACCACGCCCTGGCCGCCCTCGGCGAAGCCAAGCGGCACGGCGGCAACGCCTTCCTGCTCACCGACGGCCGGGGCGCCTTCCACCTGATCACCGACCCGGACCCGGCCCTGCTGGAGGCCCACGTCCGCGCCGACCGCCCCGAGGAGTGGCGCCACCTGGACGCCACCGTCCTGCACTCGGTCCTGCTCGACCACACCTGGCGGGTGCCCGACGGGCCCGACGACATCGGCTACCTGCACGCCTCCGCCGCCGCCGACCGCGAGGCCGCCCGCACCGGCGGCACCGCCGTACTGCTCCACCCCGTGGACGAGAGCGTGGTCCGCCGGCTGGCCGAACAGGGCGTCACCATGCCCCGTAAGTCGACCTCCTTCGGCCCCAAGCCGGCCACCGGCCTGGTGATCCGCAGCCTCGAACTGGGCTGAGCCGCCGTCAGGCCCCGCAACGCGGAAGGCCCCGGCCACCTCACGGTGGCCGGGGCCTTCTGACGTTCACTCAACCTCAGCGACGGTCGTCGCCCTTGGCGTCGCGGAGCTCGTGCTCCTCCGCCTCGTCGATCTCGAGGTCGTCCTCGTCGTAGTACTCCTCGACGTCCTCCTCGTCCTCGTAGATGACCCGGTCCTCACCGGTGTCGTCCACGGAGACCTTGCGGCGCGGCTTCTCCTCGACCTCGGCCGCCTCGACCTCGTCGCCCTCGTCCTCGACCTCGACGCGCTCGGCCTCGTCGCCTTCGTCCTCGACCTCGACCTCCGGGTCCATGGTGTCGGTGAACTCCAGGCCGTCGATCTCGGCGAGCCGCTCGGAGGCGTTGGTCAGGCCGTCGCTGTCCGCCTCGGCCGCCTTGGCGAACCACTCGCGCGCCTCGTCGGCACGGTCGGCCGCGATCAGCGCCTCGGCGTAGGCGTACCGCAGACGCGCGGTCCACGGGTGCACCGCGCTGGAGGCCAGCTCCGGGCTCTGCAGGGTCACCACGGCCGCGTCGAACTGGCCCATGTCGCCGCGGGCACCCGCCGCGACCAGACGCATCTCGACCTGACCGGCCTTGTCCAGCTGCTTCACCTCGGGCTCACCGGCCATCGCCAGCGCCCGCTCCGGACGGCCCAGACCGCGCTCGCAGTCCGCCATCACCGGCCACAGGTCCACCCGGCCGGTCATCCGCTTCGCGGCACGGAACTCGGTCAGCGCCTCGGAGTAACGCTGCGTCATGTACGAGGCGAAGCCCGCCGCTTCGCGGACCGAGGCCACGCGGGAGGCGAGACGGAGCGCCACGCGGGAGTACTGGTAGCCCTCCTCCGGGTCGGTGTCGAGCGTCCGGGCCACCATGACCAGGTTGCGCGCCACGTCGTCGGCGAGGGTCTTCGGCAGGCTCTTGAGGTCCTGGCGGACGTCCCCGTCCAGCTCGAAGCCGGTCACGTCGTCCGGGATCGGCAGCCGCTTGACGGGCTCGTAGTTGCCCCGACGGTCGTCGTGGTCCGACCGCTCGTCGCGACGCGGCCGGTCATCCCGGTTGCCGAACGCCGGACGCCCACCACGGTCATCGCGGTTGCCGTACGACGGACGTCCACCACCGGAGGGGCGGTCACCGTAGGCCGGGCGGCCACCACGGTCGTCCCGGCGCGGGCCACGGTCGTCGCGGTTGCCGTAGGACGGGCGGTCGCCACGGTCGTCCCGACGGAAGCCACCACCCGAGGGGCGGTCACCACGGTCGCCGTACGAGGGCCGGCCACCACGGTCGTCACGGTTGCCGTACGACGGACGGTCGCCACGGTCACCGTAGGACGGACGGCCACCACCGGACGGACGGTCACCGTACGAGGGGCGGTCGCCGCGGTCGTCCCGACGGAAGCCACCACCGGAGGGACGGTCACCGTACGAGGGGCGGTCGCCCGAGGGACGGTCGTCGCGACGCGGGCGGTCATCCCGGTTACCGAACGCCGGACGCCCACCACGGTCGTCACGGTTGCCGTACGACGGACGGTCACCACGGTCACCGTAGGACGGACGGCCACCACCGGAGGGGCGGTCACCGTACGAGGGGCGGCCACCACGGTCATCGCGGTTGCCGTAGGACGGACGGTCGCCCGAGGAACGGTCGTCGCGACGCGGGCGGTCATCCCGGTTGCCGAAAGCCGGACGGCCACCACGGTCGTCACGGTTGCCGTACGAGGGACGGTCGCCCGAGGAACGGTCGTCGCGACGCGGGCGGTCATCCCGGTTACCGAAAGCCGGACGGCCACCACGGTCATCGCGGTTGCCGTACGACGGACGGTCACCACCGGAGGGGCGGTCACCGTAGGACGGACGACCACCGCGGTCGTCACGGTTGCCGAAGGAGGGACGGTCGCCACGGTCGTCCCGGCGGAAGCCACCACCGGAGGGGCGGTCACCACGGTCGCCGTACGAGGGGCGGCCACCACGGTCGTCACGGTTGCCGTAGGACGGACGGTCACCCGAGGGACGGCCGCCACGGTCACCGTAGGACGGACGGCCACCACCGGAGGGACGGTCACCGTACGAGGGGCGGCCACCACGGTCATCGCGGTTGCCGTACGAGGGACGGTCGCCCGAGGGACGGTCGTCGCGACGCGGGCGGTCATCCCGGTTGCCGAACGCCGGACGCCCACCACGGTCGTCACGGTTGCCGTACGACGGACGGTCACCACCGGAGGGGCGGTCACCGTAGGACGGACGACCACCACCGGACGGACGGTCACCGTACGAAGGCCGGCCACCACGGTCATCGCGGTTGCCGTAGGACGGACGGTCACCCGAGGGACGGCCACCACGGTCATCGCGGTTGCCGTAGGACGGACGGTCACCCGAGGGACGGCCACCACGGTCGTCACGGTTGCCGTAGGACGGACGGTCGCCACGGTCGTCCCGGCGCGGACCGCGGTCGTTCGACCAACCGCCACGCGACCGGGGCTCGTAGCCACGGCCTTCGTCGCGACGGTCGGGGCGGTCCTGGGGAGGATTCGACATCGTGGTGACTCCTGTCTGCTGCTTCAGCTCAACCGCGCGGCCTGGACGAGAACCCTCGTCCGGTGCGGTCTGGCGGCGGCCCGCATGGCCACACACCAGCTCCATTGTCCGGCACCCGGCCCGTCCCCGCCGTCGGGCGAGGGCTGGCTTGATGCCATCGGGAAAAACAAAAAGGCCGTGGCTCCAGCGATTCGCTGGGGCCACGGCCTTTGAAGAATTGTTCGGCGGCGTCCTACTCTCCCACAGGGTCCCCCCTGCAGTACCATCGGCGCTATGAGGCTTAGCTTCCGGGTTCGGAATGTAACCGGGCG
>NZ_JBVJLD010000069.1:0-37501 GCF_055584905.1 Kitasatospora sp. NPDC088742
TGCCGGGCCCGAGGGCCGGACCTGGCATCATTGCTCCGTGAACGAACTTGTTTTCCGCTCCGACCATCCTCGTGGTGCCCGCGTCTGCGCGGGCCTGGGAGCGCTGGGGACCTCGGCGGGTCTGGGCTGGTGGATCGCCGTCGGCTTCGGGCCGTTCCTGTGGCCCTCCATGACCCTGCTGATCGGGCTGCTCCTGCTCTACACCGCGTTCGCCCATGCCTCCTGGCTCGAGGCGGACGCCGTGGCACTCCGGCTGCACAGCCCGCTCCGTGACCGGGTGGTGGGCTGGGACGAGATCGCCGACTTCCGGGTGGTCCGGATGAAGCAGCTCCGGAGCGGGGACTTCCTGCGGGCCGCGGTGGTGCTGACCGACGGCCGGGAGATGCTGCTGCCGCAGCCCCGCCCCGGCCGGCTGGACGACCTCCACTTCGAGAGCAGGCTCCGGGCGCTGCGCGGGTACTGGCGGCAGCACCGCGGCTCCGGCCCGCTGCCCGCGCCGGCCGCGCTCTCCGAGGTCAGCCGCTTCTACGGCTCGGGCACGGCGGCGGCGTACCTGGCGCACCTGCTGGTGCTGAGCGCGGCCGCCGTCGGTGCGGCCCTGCTCGCCGGGATCGAGACCGAGGCCCGGCAGGCCGCCGGGGACCGGGTGATGGCCGGAGTCCTCGGGCTGGTGGCCGGATACTCCGCCGCTCAGCTGACGCTCTGTCTGCGCCACCGCCGGAGCGCGCCGGACGAGCTCCGCCCGTCCGCGTGGCCGTTCGTCGCCGCCCTGGGCGGCACCGCGCTCTGGCTGCTGCCGCTCTGCTGGCTGGACGCCCTCGGGCTGCCCGCCGTGGCGGCCGGGTCGGCACTCACGGTGGGTCTGCTGGCCTGGGCGTGGCGGGCCACCGGCCCGGCGGCCCGGCGTGCGGTGCCCCGTTACGAGTCGGCCACCGCGCTGGGCGCCGGGTAACCGGTGGGACCGTCGCCCCCGTGACCTGGTAGACCTGGGGGCACTATGAACATCACCGTCTTCTGTTCCGCGTACTCGCTCGACGAGCGGTACACCGCCCCTGCCGCCGAGTTCGCCCGCCTGCTGGGCGAGCGCGGGCACACCCTGGTCTGGGGCGGCTCGCACGCCGGGCTGATGGGCCTGCTGGCCGACGAGGTGAAGGACGCCGGCGGCCGGCTGGTCGGCATCTCGGTGGACTTCCTCGCGCACAAGGCGTACGAGGGCGCCGACGAGCTGGTCAGCACCCCCGACCTGGCCACCCGCAAGGCGCAGCTGCTGGAGCGGGCCGACGCGCTGGCGGTGCTGGTCGGCGGGCTCGGCACGCTGGACGAGATCACCGAGGTGCTGGAGCTCAAGAAGCACGCCCGGCACGACAAGCCCGTGGTGGTGCTGGACACCGAGGGTTTCTACACCGGGCTGCGGGTGCAGCTGGAGCGGATGGACGCCGAGGGCTTCCTGCCCCGGCCACTGGCCGAGCTGGTGCACTTCGCCACCACGCCGGCCGAGGCGATCGCACTTCTCGAGGGGACGAACTGATGGGTGCTCACCTGATCACCGGGGCCGGTTCCGGCATCGGCGAGGCCGTCGCGGAGCGGCTGTCCGCGCGCGGCGAGCAGCTCTGGCTGCTGGCCCGGGACGCCCGGCGGGCGGCTCAGCTGCGCGAGCGCTTCCCCGGGGCCCGCATCGTGGTCGGCGACCTGGCCGACCCGGCGAAGCTCTCCTGGGCCTTCGGCCACCAGGAGCTGCCGGTGGAGCTGGACTCGCTGCTGCACGTGGCCGGCGTGGTCCAGCTCGGCGAGATCGGCGACCTTCCGGTCAAGGCCTGGCAGGAGCAGCTGAACGTCAACCTGGTCGCGCCCGCCGAGCTGACCCGGCTGCTGCTGCCCTCGATCCGGCTGGCCAAGGGGCACGTGCTCTTCGTCAACTCCGGTGCGGGCCTGCGGGCCGACGCCACCTGGGGCGGGTACGCGGCGTCGAAGTTCGGCCTGCGCGCGCTGGCCGACTCGCTCCGGGTGGAGGAGCACGGCCACGGCGTCCGGGTCACCACGGTCTACCCGGGCCGCACCGCCACCCCGATGCAGCTGAAGGTCCATCAGCAGGAGGGCAAGGAGTACGACCCCACGCGCTGGATCGCTCCGGAGTCCGTCGCCACCGCCAT
The DNA here is from genome assembly GCF_055584905.1 of Kitasatospora sp. NPDC088742. Classification (NCBI taxonomy): domain Bacteria; kingdom Bacillati; phylum Actinomycetota; class Actinomycetes; order Kitasatosporales; family Streptomycetaceae; genus Kitasatospora; species Kitasatospora sp. NPDC088742. Next base: position 2,151 of record NZ_JBVJLD010000069.1, read on the forward strand.
CCTCACCGCGATCGACCTCCCCCGGGACGCCGAGCTCACCGAGATCACCGTCCGTCCGGGCAACTGAGGTCGCAGCCGGCTACCCGGCCGTGACAGCTGCCCGCAGCCCGGTTCTGGCGGTACGCAACGCCGTCCGGGCGCGGGCGGCTCCGCTTCGGGTCGCCGATGCGCCGCAGCCGACCGCGACCTCCCGGGTGCCGAGCCCCGCACAGGGCGGACAGATGCCCGGCCTCGGCACCGGATCGTGGCACCTGCCGCACTCGTACCGAGCGGGGGCGGCCTGCTCGGGGCGGGGTGCGGGCGGCATCTTCCGCTCCAGCCGGCTGCGGAGCACCGCCGCCGGGGAGTGCACCCTCGCAGGCAGCCCCGGTAGCAGCGCCCGCGCCAACTCGTCTGTGCCACATCCACGTTGCAGCCACTGAGCGACCAGCGGTGCCAGCCCGACCGCCTCCGCCTCGCCGATCCGCAGCCGCGGCTCCGGCCGGATCACCCGGAACAGCGTGGCCACCGCTGCCTGGACCTGCTCGTCCGGAGCCGACCGGGGCTCGGGGAGGGAGGGTTTCTTCCCCGGGTCCTTTACCGAAGGGAGGCCAGCGCACCCGGCCTCCACCCCACCGGAGACCGGACGGGTGACACCCGGCACCGCGAGCTGCGGAGTGTCGTAGACGTGGGCCTCGCTGCGGATCGTCCCGTTCGGCATCCGTGCAGTGTCGACCCGGTAGTACCCGGCGGCCGTCAACTCCCTGAGCGCCCTGCGGACCGCCCCACGCCCCTGCGGACTGGAGTCCGCCATCTGCCGCCCGTCCTCGCGCCACCCGTCACGACGGGAGAGCAGATCGGCCAGGAGCCCCCGGGCGGTGTAGCTGAGCCGCCGGTCCTGCAACAGGCCGTTCGGCAACACGGTGAAGTGACGTGTGTGTTCTGTACGATGGATACGCATCTGGAGGTTCGCTCCTGTTGCCAGACCCCGGGGTGTTCCAGCACCGCCGGGGTCAACTCTGTCTTCCAACGACTACGGAACGTAGCATAGTTGACACAGCGTCAGGGGCCGCTCGTCAGAGTGGGTCGCGCACTGCGAGCCAGGCTCTGCCCGTACTGGCAATACACGACCGCGACCGAGCAGAAGACCCCGGCGGACCTCCTGGCACTCAGCGGCAGTGTGGACCCGGGCCGCACCGACGGAGCCGAGAACCACGACCACTACATCCGCGACCGCCTCCACCGACATCGCAGGGGCTCCGCGTGCCAGACTTGCCCCATGACGGCAGCACGCGACTACGAAGACCTGCGGTACGCGGTGGAGCACCTCAGTCCTCGCCAGGCCCGCCGCCTCCGCCTGATCATCAGCGAGGACGAGGAGCTCGCCGACGTCCTTCCGTCGCGAGTGGACGAGCACGCCGAGGAGGCAGACGACGAGGGCGGCCTGCTCCCGCCCAGCTTCCTCGCCCTCGCCGGCAGCATCGACGCCCCCGCCGACTACGCGGAGAACCACGATGCCTACATCGCTGCCCGCGACGACCGGCGCGGGAGCGCCTCCGGGTGACGGTTACGATCCTCGACACCGGACCGCTCGTCGCGTTCTTCAACGCCAGGGACAACCACCACGCCCGCTGCGTGGACTTCTTCTCCCAGCTTCGGGGTCGGAAGATCCTGCCCTCCACCGTCCTGGCCGAGGTCAGCTGGCAGCTGGAGCACTGGCCACGCGTGGAGCGCGCGTTCATCGACCACGTGGCGAGAGGGCACTTCGAGCTCGACAACGTCACCCCCGACGACCTTCTTCGCGTCGGTGAGCTCATCGAGCAGTACGACAGCTTCCCTCTCGGAGCGGTCGACGCCTCCGTCATCGCAGTCGCCGAACGCCTCCGAGCCCGGCGGATCGCCACCCTCGACCGCCGCCACTTCACCGTCGTCCAGCCCAAGCACACGGACTGCTTCACCCTGCTGCCCGACCTGACCTGACGACAGCTGCGACGGAAACACCCACGGCCGCTGGATCGCCCCTGAGTCCCGCCGTCCTCAGCGACCTCGACCTGCCCCGCGACGGTTCGGACGCGGACGCTCTACGGCTTCGGCCAGGGCGAGGGTTGTCTCGACCGGCTGGTCGTGGTCGACGCCGTCGATGCTCCAGTCGTAGAACTCATGGATCTGCTCCGTGAACGGGGAAGGTGAGAAGGTTCCGGATCCGCTGCGGATAGGCTCGCGGGGTGAGTACTCAACACCTCTTTCCCGAGCTGACCGGTGCCGCGACCGGGGTCGGTTCGCTGCCCGGGACGGACGCGCGGGAGGCGGCGAAGACGGCCGTCGGCGCGCTGGAGTTCCTGCCGCACCTGCCCGAGCTCCCCGCCCGGGGCCCCGGTGCGGACATGATCGGACGCTCCGCCGGGATGCTGGTGGAGCTCTTCGCGCAGACCGAGCCGAGCGGCTGGCGGTTCGCCGACCGGCCCGGCCGGGACACCCGGCGGGCGCACTCCTGGCTGCGCGAGGACCTGGACGCCCTGGAGGAGCACACCCAGGGGTACACGGGCGCGCTCAAGGTGCAGGCGGTCGGGCCGTGGACGCTGGCCGCCAACATCGAGCTGCGGCACGGCGAGAAGGCCCTGGCCGACCCCGGAGCCTGCCGGGACCTGGCCGGCTCCCTCACCGAGGGCCTGCGCCGCCACCTGGCGGAGGTGCAGAAGCGCATCCCGGCCGCCCAGGTGGTGCTGCAACTCGACGAACCGTCACTTCCGGCCGTCCTGGACGGCTCGGTGAAGACCGCCAGCGGCTTCCAGCGGCTGCGCTCGGTGGACCGACAGCGCGCCGAGGAGACCCTGCGGGAGCTGATCCGCGCCCTCGACGTCCCTGTGGTGGTGCACAGTTGCGCACCCGACGTGCCGCTCGCACTGCTGCGCCGGGCCGGGGTGGCCGGGATCTCGCTGGACTTCGGTCTGCTGACGGAGCGTGAGGACGAGGAGATCGGCGAGGCGGTCGAGGCGGGCACCGTCTTCCTCGCCGGTGTGGTGCCCTCCACCGACACGGGAATGACGGACCCGGCCGGTAGTGTCCAGGGTGTCAGGACGTTGTGGCGCAGGTTGGGGCTGTCCCCGGAGCTGCTCGGACGCCGCGTGCTGGTGACTCCGACCTGTGGTCTGGCGGGTGCTTCGCCCGCGTACGCCCGCAAGGCGCTGTCACTCAGCGCGAGGGCCGCGCAGAGTCTGGTGGACAACCCGGAGTAGTGGACTGGGAGGTCGCGGTGGCGGTCGAGGGCTGGGCGGACGTACCGGCGGAGGTGCGTGAGCGGCACGCCGAGCTGGCGGACGAGATCGAGATGCACCGCGCCAGGTACTACCTCGACGACGCGCCGATCGTCACCGACGCCCAGTTCGACCTGCTGATGCGGGAGTTGGAGGCGATCGAGGCCGCGCACCCGGTCCTGGTCACCCCCGACTCGCCGACCCAGAAGGTCGGCGGCGCCCCGACCGAGCTGTTCGCCGCGGTCGAGCACCGCGAGCGCCTGCTCAGCCTGGACAACGCGATGGACGACGAGGAGCTGGCCGCCTGGGCCGAGCGCGTCGCCCGCGAGCTGGACGGCATCGAGTACCACTACCTGTGCGAGCTCAAGGTGGACGGCCTGGCCGTCAACCTCACGTACGAGAACGGGCAGTTGACGCAGGCCGCGACCCGCGGCGACGGCCGGGTCGGCGAGGACATCACGCCCAACGTCCGCACCATCAAGGAGATCCCGCACCAGCTCAAGGGCGAGAACATCCCCGCCCTGGTGGAGATCCGCGGCGAGGTCTACCTCCCGACCGAGGCCTTCGCCGAGCTGAACGCCTCACTGGCGGCCGAGAACGAGCGGCGCACCGCGGTGAACGAGGAGCGCGCCAAGGAGGGCAAGCGCCCCGGCGCGCTGGTCAAGCTGTTCGCCAACCCCCGGAACGCGGCGGCCGGTTCGCTGCGCCAGAAGGACTGGCAGGTCACCGCCTCCCGCCCGCTGCACATGGTGGTGCACGGCATCGGCGCCCGCGAGGGCTTCGACATCGACTGCCAGTCGCACGCCTACCAGCTGCTGCACGACTGGGGCCTGCCCACCGCGAAGCACAACAAGGTGGTCTCCACGCTGGACGAGGTGCGGGCCTTCATCAAGCTGTACGGCGAGCAGCGCCACTCGGTCGAGCACGAGATCGACGGCGTGGTGGTCAAGGTGGACGAGATCCCGCTCCAGGGCCGGCTCGGCGCCACCTCCAAGTCCCCGCGCTGGGCGATCGCCTGGAAGTACCCGCCGGAGGAGGTCAACGGCAAGCTCGCCGAGATCAAGATCGGCATCGGCCGGACCGGCCGGGCCACCCCGTACGCGGTGCTGGAGCAGCCGGTGAAGGTGGCCGGCTCGATGGTGCAGTACGCCACCCTGCACAACCAGGACGTGGTGAAGGCCAAGGGCGTGCTGATCGGCGACACCGTCGTGCTGCGCAAGGCCGGTGATGTGATCCCGGAGATCCTCGGCCCGGTCATGGAGCTGCGGCCGGAGAGCGCGGAGCCGTTCCGGATGCCGGAGAAGTGCCCGGAGTGCGGCGAGGGGCTGCGCCCGATGAGCGAGGGCGACATCGACCTGCGCTGCCCCAACGCGCAGTACTGCCCGGCCCAGATCCGCGAGCGGATCGCCTACCTGGGCGGCCGCTCCTCGCTGGACGTGGAGGGCCTCGGCTACGTGGCCGCCACCGCGCTGACCCAGCCGCTGGAGCCCGCCGAGCCGCCGGTGGGGAACGAGGGGGACATCTTCGGGCTGACCATCGATCAGCTGCTGCCGATCAAGGCCAAGGTGCTGGACCCGAAGACCGGCATGCCCAAGCCGGACGACAAGACCGGCAAGGAGAAGGTGGTCACCTTCTTCGCCAACCTCAAGGGCGAGCCGAAGAAGTCGGCCACCCTGCTGCTGGAGAACCTCGACAAGGCCAAGGACCGCCCGCTCTGGCGCTACCTCAACGGCCTGTCGATCCGTCACGTCGGCCCGGTCTCCGCCCAGGCGCTGGCCCGCGAGTTCCGTGACCTGGACCGGATCTTCGCCGCCACCGAGGAGGAGCTGGCCGCCACCGAGGGGGTCGGCCCGATCATCGCCAAAGCGGTGAAGGAGTGGTACGCCGAGGAGTGGCACCGGGAGATCCTGGAGAAGTGGCGCGCCGCCGGCGTCCGCTTCACCGAGGAGGCCGCCGAGGAGACCGGCCCCCGCCCGCTGGAGGGCCTGACCCTGGTGGTCACCGGCACCCTGGCCGGCCACACCCGGGACGGCGCCAAGGAGGCGCTCACCTCGCGCGGTGCCAAGGTCACCGGCTCGGTCTCCAAGAAGACCGACTTCGTGGTGGCCGGTGACAACCCCGGCTCCAAGTACGACAAGGCCGTGCAGCTCGGCCTGCCGGTGCTGGACGACGCGGGCTTCACGGTGCTGCTGGAGCAGGGCCCCGACGCGGCCCGGGCCCACCTCGGGATCGAGCCGATCGTCCCGGAGGAGGTCCCGGAGGCCGAGCCGACCGAGGAAGGCTGAGACTCCGTTACCTTCCTGATGCAGCGTCAGCGGGGTCTGTCCGAAAGAAACCGGGCATTCTGTCACTGGGCGGCACTCCGAATGGATGTTCCGCCGGTGCGGCGTCCAAGGTTGTCCGAAAGTCCGCCTTACAGGTCGGAGCCGGGCATACCCTTGGGGCGACACTGCGTCAGCAAGGGTGGCAGGCCCCGAGAGCACCAGTCGGGCCGGCCGGGGAAGCCCGCTCGCTGGCCTCCACCGCACCGGGGGTGTCGTACCGAAAGGCGGCCTGAACGGGGCGGGCCCGACGGAGGACAGGGCTTATGGATCGTACGACCGGCGGCGCGCCCACACGCCCGCCGCAGGGGGTGGCGGGTGCGGTCCTGCTGCTCGGCGTGCTGTTGGCCGGGGCAGCGCCGCTCATCCCGCTCGCCGTCCTGGTCTACCGGCACGAGCCCGAGCTGCTCCCGCTGTTCGCGGTGCCGCTGGCGGTCCTGGTGGCCGCCTGGCGGATCGCCCGGGACCGGGCCAGGGACCAGCTGACCGACCCGCTGACCGACCTGCCGAACCGTCATGCCCTGCTGCTGGCCGCCCAGGAGGCGATCGCCGAGGGCGAGGGCGAGGAGGACTGGAACGTCGGGCTGATCCTGCTCGACCTGGACCGCTTCCGCTCCCTCAACGACGCGCTCGGGCACACCGCGGGGGACAGGCTGCTGGTGCACATCGCCCGCCGCCTGCACCGGGCGCTGCGCTCCGGCACGCACAACCCCGGGCGGGACGATCCGGACGACGTCTTCTCCTCCCTCCCGGTCGCCATCCAGCGCAGCCACCGCCCGGTGGTGGCCCGGATGGGCGGAGACGAGTTCGCCGTGCTGCTGCCCGGGGTCGGCCGCGCGGACACCCTGGAGCGGATGGCAAAGGCCCTGATCGCCGAACTCGCCGCACCCATCCGGCTGGACGGGCTGCTGCTGGTGCTGGAGGCCAGCGCCGGGGTCTGCGTCTACCCCGCGCACGCCCAGGACGCCGAGGCGCTGCTGCGCCGGGCGGACGTGGCGATGGCCCACGCCCAGCGCCGGCGCAGCGGGGTCGAGCAGTACGACGAGACCCGCGACCTGGACACCCCGTACCGGATCGGGCTGCTCGGCGACCTGCGGCGGGCGTTGGAGACCCGCGAGGTGGAGCTGCACTACCAGCCGAAGGTGGCCTTCGACGGCCGGGTGGTCGGCCTGGAAGCGCTGCTGCGCTGGGACCGGCCGGGCCAGGGTCGGGTGCCCCCGGACGAGTTCATCGGCCTGGCCGAGTCCAGCGGGCTGATGCCCCGGCTGACCGACTACGTGCTGGAGGCCGCCGTCGGCCAGCTGGCGCTCTGGCGCGCGCAGGGCCTGGAGGTGCAGGTCGCGGTCAACGTCTCACCCCGGGACGTGCTCAACCCGGGCTTCGCCGACCGGGTGGCCGGGCACCTGACCAGGCAGCAGGTGCCCGCCGGGGCGCTCCAGTTGGAGATCACCGAGCGGCTGCTGCTGGACGACTCCCGGCTGGCCGCCGACACCCTGGCCGAGCTGCGCCGCTACGGGGTCGGGATGTCGCTGGACGACTTCGGCACCGGGCACTCCTCGCTGGTGCGGCTGCGCTCGCTGCCGGTCGGCGAGTTGAAGATCGACCGGTCCTTCGTCTCCCGGATGGTGGCCGACGACCACGACGCGGCGGTGGTCCGCTGCTCGGTCGAGCTGGCCCACTCGCTCGGGCTGACGGTGGTCGCCGAGGGCGTCGAGGACGACGAGACCTGGGAGCGGCTGCACTCCCTCGGGGTGGACGCGGTGCAGGGCTGGCTGGTCTCGGCCGCCCTCCCGGCGGACCAGGCCACCGCCTGGCTGATGGTCCACCGGACCGGCGCGCCCGAGGTCGAACTGCTCTGAGAACACCGGGCGCCCGAGCTCGCTGCGGCTCGGGCGCCCAGTGCTGCCCATAGGATGGGCCTGGAAAGATGGGCTGCCACACATCTGAGTGGCGGTCCGACCAGAACTCACCCTTGAGGATCGCTGCATGCCTGGCATCACGCGCGAGGAGGTCGCCCACCTCGCCCGGCTGTCGCGTCTGGAGCTGCAGGCCGAAGAGTTGGACCACTTCGCCGAGCAGCTCGACGTGATCATCGGCGCGGTCGCCCGCGTTTCCGAGGTCGCCGGACAGGACGTCCCGCCGACCTCCCACCCGCTTCCGCTGACCAACGTCATGCGGGCGGACGAGGTGCGCCCGTCGCTCACCCCGGAGCAGGCCCTGGCCGGTGCGCCGGCCGCCGAGGAGCAGCGTTTCCGCGTCCCCCAGATCCTCGGGGAGGACTGACCCATGACCGAGCTCATCAAGAAGACTGCCGCCGAGACCGCCGCCGCCATCGCGGCCGGCGAGGTCTCCGCCGTCGAGGTCGCCCAGGCCCACCTGGACCGGATCGAGGCCACCGACAAGAAGGTCAACGCCTTCCTGCACGTGGACACCGAGGGCGCCCTCGCGGCCGCCCGCCGGGTGGACGCCAAGCGCGCGGCCGGCGAGCAGCTGAGCCCGCTGGCCGGCGTGCCGCTGGCGCTCAAGGACGTCTTCACCACCGAGGGCATCCCGACCACCTGCGGGTCGAAGATCCTCGAGGGCTGGGTGCCGCCGTACGACGCCACCCTGACGGCCCGTCTGAAGAACGCCGACGTGGTCATCCTCGGCAAGACCAACATGGACGAGTTCGCGATGGGCTCCTCCACCGAGAACTCCGCCTACGGCGTGACCGGGAACCCGTGGGACCTGTCCCGCATCCCCGGCGGCTCCGGCGGCGGCTCGGCCGCGGCGCTCGCCGCGTACCAGGCCCCGCTGGCCATCGGTACCGACACCGGCGGCTCGATCCGTCAGCCCGGCGCCGTCACCGGCACCGTGGGCGTGAAGCCGACCTACGGCTCGGTCTCCCGCTACGGCCTGATCGCGTTCTCCTCCTCGCTGGACCAGGGCGGCCCGTGCGCCCGCACCGTCCTCGACGCGGCGCTGCTGCACGAGGCGATCGCCGGGTACGACCCGCTGGACTCCACCTCCATCAACGCCCCGGTCCCGGCCGTGGTCGAGGCCGCCAAGCGCCGCGACGTCCGCGGCATGCGGATCGGCGTGGTCAAGGAGTTCGCCGGCGAGGGCTACCAGGCCGGTGTGATGCAGCGGTTCAACGAGTCCGTGGAGCTGCTCCGCGAGCTCGGCGCCGAGGTGGTCGAGGTCTCCTGCCCGTCCTTCACCCTCGCACTCCCCGCCTACTACCTGATCGCTCCGAGCGAGGCCAGCTCCAACCTGGCCCGCTTCGACGCGATGCGGTACGGCCTGCGGGTCGGCGACGACGGCACCCGCTCCGCCGAGGAGGTCACCGCCCTCACCCGCGAGGCCGGCTTCGGCCCCGAGGTGAAGCGCCGCATCATCCTCGGCACCTACGCCCTCTCCTCGGGCTACTACGACGCCTACTACGGCTCGGCCCAGAAGGTCCGCACCCTGATCTCGCGCGACTTCGACGCGGCCTTCGCCGGCGTCGACGTGCTGGTCTCGCCGACCACCCCGACCACCGCCTTCCCGATCGGCGAGCGCGCCGACGACCCGATGGCGATGTACCTGGCCGACCTCTGCACCATCCCGTCCAACCTGGCGGGCAACGCGGCCATGTCGCTGCCCTGCGGCCTGGCCCCGGAGGACAATCTCCCGGTCGGCCTGCAGATCATCGCTCCCGCGATGGCGGACGACCGCCTGTACCGCGTGGGCGGCGCCGTCGAGGCCGCACTCAACGACAAGTGGGGACACCCCCTGCTCGAGGAGGCACCGGCACTGTGAGCGGCATCGCGAAGGCCAAGGGATTCAAGAAGTCGAAGCCGGGTCTCTGGCTGTCCATCGGGACGAGCGCGTTCGGCGCGATCTCGATCTCCAAGGACATCCGCAAGGCCCGGTCCGAGAACGACAACCTCCTGCTCCTCAACGCCCTGGTCGGTGCCGCCGCGCTGATCACCGGCACCGCACTCCTCGTCCGTGAGCTCAAGCGGCTCGGCGACGACGACGTGCTGCTGGGCTGACGGACCGCCAAGACTCAAGTGAAGGGGACGCTGTGAGCGTCATTAGCCTGGTCTCGTACGAGGACGCACTCGCCTCGTACGACCCGGTGATGGGCCTTGAGGTCCATGTCGAGCTGGGTACCAAGACCAAGATGTTCTGCGGCTGCTCGACCGAGCTGGGCGCGGAGCCGAACACCCAGACCTGCCCGACCTGCCTCGGCCTGCCCGGCTCGCTGCCGGTGGTCAACGCGATCGGTGTGGAGTCGGCGATCAAGATCGGCCTCGCGCTGAACTGCGAGATCGCCGAGTGGTGCCGGTTCGCCCGGAAGAACTACTTCTACCCGGACATGCCGAAGAACTTCCAGACCTCGCAGTACGACGAGCCGATCGCCTTCAACGGCTACCTCGACGTACAGCTGGAGGACGGTTCGACCTTCCGGGTGGAGATCGAGCGCGCCCACATGGAGGAGGACACCGGCAAGTCCAGCCACGTCGGTGGCGCGACCGGCCGTATCCACGGCGCGACCCACTCGCTGCTGGACTACAACCGGGCCGGCATCCCGCTGATCGAGATCGTCACCAAGCCGATCGAGGGCGCCGGCGAGCGCGCGCCCGAGGTGGCCAAGGCGTACGTGGCCGAGCTGCGCGAGCTGATCCGGGCGCTGGGCGTCTCCGAGGCCCGGATGGACAAGGGCCAGATGCGCTGCGACGTGAACCTGTCGCTGCGTCCGAACGGCACCGAGAAGTTCGGCACCCGCTCGGAGACCAAGAACGTCAACTCCCTGCGCAGCGTGGAGCGGGCAGCCCGGTTCGAGATCCAGCGGCACGCCACGGTGCTCACCGACGGCGGCACGATCATCCAGGAGACCCGGCACTTCCACGAGGACAACGGGTCCACCACGAGCGGCCGGATCAAGGACAACGCCGAGGACTACCGGTACTTCCCGGAGCCCGACCTGGTCCCGATCGCGCCGAGCCGGGAGTGGGTCGAGGAGCTGCGGGCCACGCTGCCCGAGCTGCCCCGGGTCCGCCGGGCCCGGCTGCAGGCCGAGTGGGGCGTGACGGACCAGGACATGCAGTCCATCCTCAACGCCGGTGCGGTGGAGCCGATCCTGGAGACCATCGCGGCCGGTGCGCCGGCCGACCAGGCCCGCAAGTGGTGGCTGGGCGAGCTGGCCCGCCGGGCCAACGAGACCGGCACCGAGCTGGCCGACCAGCCGATCACCCCGGCCCAGGTGGCCCGGGTCTGCGCGCTGGTCGCCGAGGGCAAGCTCAACGACAAGCTGGCCCGTCAGGTGATCGAGGCCGTGCTGGCCGGCGAGGGCGAGCCGGACGCCGTGGTCGAGGCCCGCGGCCTCGCCGTGGTCTCCGACGACTCCGCGCTGGGCGCGGCGATCGACCAGGCCATCGCGGAGAACGCCGGCGTCGCCGACAAGATCCGCTCCGGCAAGGTGGCCGCGGTCGGCGCCCTGGTGGGTGCGGTCATGAAGGTCACCCGGGGCCAGGCCGACGCCGCGAAGGTCAAGGACATGATCTTCGAGAAGCTCGGCGTCTCGCCCGAGTGACCTGAGGTACCTAGGACTGCCCGCTCCGTACTCACGGGGCGGGCAGTCCGCGTCTAAGGACCGCGTGCCCCGGGAGATGCGGCATGCTCCCGATGTGGCCACCCCCCTTACCGGAGGAAGCTCTTACCAGGACGAAGAGCCCGCAGGGGAAAAAGGGGAGACCACGATGTTCGAGTACGAGCTCATCCAGGCCCGCTCGCAGGAGCTTCAGCGCGCCGCCCGCCACGACGCGCTGGTCAGGGAGGCCCTGGAGGCCGGCCGCTCGGAGGTTCCGGGCGTGCGCCTGGGCCTGCTGAGTGCGCTGCGACAGCGCCGGGTACGGGCGCTGAGTCCGCGCCCGCAGCTCAAGCACGGCTGAGCGAGCGGCAAATGCTGACAGAACGTCACAGGCCGCCGATGCCTGGTCCGAACCGCGAGATACTCGCTCGGACCGCGTCGGCGGCCTGTGGCATGCTCGCCCTCATGGAGCAGATATCGGTGAGCCCGGTCTTCGTCGGTCGCGGCACCGAGGTCGGTGCGCTCCAGGCGGCGCTGCGCCGGGCCGACGCGGGGCAGCCGCAGGCCGTGCTGATCGGTGGCGAGGCCGGGGTCGGAAAGACCCGGCTGATCGAGGAGTTCCTCGGGGCGGCCTGCCGGGACGGCGCGGTGACCACCATGGGCGGCTGCCTGGAGGTCGGCGCCGAGGGTCTGCCGTTCGCCCCGCTGGCCACCGCGCTGCGCCGGCTGCACCGGGGCCTGGGGGCCGAACTCGAACGGGCCGCCGAGGGGATGGAGGGTCATCTCACCCGCCTGCTCCCGGAGTTCGGGGCCGACGACGCCGAGCCGAACGACGAGTTCGGCCGGGCCCGGCTCTTCGAGCACACCGGCCGGCTGTTCGAGCGACTGTCCGCCGAGCAGACCATCGTGCTGGCGATCGAGGACCTGCACTGGTCCGACCGCTCCACCCGCGAGCTGCTCGCCTACCTGATCCGCACCCTGCACAGGGCCCGGGTGCTGATCGTCGCCACCTACCGCACCGACGACCTGCACCGCCGTCACCCGCTGCGCCCCTTCCTGGCCGAGCTGGACAGGCTGCGCACCGTGCAGCGGCTGGAGCTGGCCCGGTTCGAGCGGGCCGAGGTGGCCGCCCAGCTGGCCGGCATCCTGGGCACCGAGGCGCCCGGCCGGGAGCTGGTGGACCGCATCCACGACCGCTCCGAGGGGAACCCGTTCTTCGTCGAGGAGCTGGCCACCGCCCACCAGGAGGGCTGCCACACCGGCCTCACCGAATCGCTCCGCGACCTGCTGCTGGTCCGGGTCGAGGCACTGCCGGACGAGACCCAGCGGGTGCTGCGGATCACCGCCGAGGGCGGCAGCTACGTCGAACACGCCTTGCTGGAGGCGGTGTTGGACGAGGGCGAGGAGTCACTGACCGAGGCGCTGCGGGCGGCGGTGGGGGCCAACGTGCTGCGCCCGGACACCGACGGCGAGGGCTACCGGTTCCGGCACGCGCTGGTCCGCGAGGCGGTCTCCGACGACCTGCTGCCCGGCGAGCGCTACCGGATCAACCGCCGCTACGCCACCGTGCTGGAGCAGCAGGCCGAACTGGCCTGCGAGAACGGGCTGGACGCCCGGCTGGCCAACTACTGGTACCAGGCGCACGAACCGGTGAAGGCCCTGCCGGCCGCCCTGGAGGCGGCCCGGGCGGCCCGCCGCCGCAATGCCTTCGCGGAGCAGCTGCGCATGCTGGAGCGCGCGTTGGAGCTCTGGGACGAGGTGCCGGAGGAGACCCGCAACGCCACCGTCCGGCCGCACGACTGGGCCGGCACCTTCCCGGCCTGCGGTTGCGACGGCGCGCACTGCGCCGGGCTCCGGCTGGTCGACGTGCTGGCCGAGGCGGTCACCGCGGCCCGCCGCAGCGGGGACCGGGACCGGGGCCTGAGCCTGGCCAAGCGTGCGCTGCACCTGCTGGACGAGCAGGCCGAACCGGAGCGCGCCGCCTGGTTCCTGATCCAGCGTGCGCAGATGTTCGGTCACCTGCGGCGCGGGGGAGCGCAGGAGGCGATCGACCGGGCCCAGCAGCTGGTGGCCGGGCTGCGGCCGTCCCCGGTGCAGGCCGAGGTGCTGGCGCTGGCGGTGGGCCACGTGATGCTGCTGGACCCGTCGGCGGGGGACATGGCGATGGCCGAGCGGGCCGTCGAGATGGCCCGTGCGGTGGACACCCCGATGGTCGAGCTGCACGCGCTGACCACCCTGGGCACCCTGCGGGCCAACCTGGGCGACCCGGAGGCCGGGCTGGCGCTGCTGCACGAGGCGGTCGAGCGGGCCCGGTCGGCCGGTGTGGTGGACGTGCTCTGCCGGGCCCTCAACAACCTCTCCAGCATGGCGCTCAGCCTCGGTCGGGCCGAGCAGGCCGAGGCGCTGGCCCGGGAGGGCCTGGCGGTGGCCCGGGGGAACGGGCTGCTGGCCAACACCGGCGCCATCCTGGCGGGGAACCTGGTGGAGGCGCTGCTGGTGCTCGGCCGCCGGCAGGAGGCCGAGGAGCTGCTGGCCGAGTGGGACGACTCCCGGGCCGGCAGTTTCCACGCCTTCCTGGACCGGCTGCGCAGCGAACTCGCCCTGGACCGGGGCGATCTGGCCGGGGCCGAGGAGCACTTCCGGCGGGCCCGGGAGGCCGGCAAGGTGGTCCAGCAGCCGCAGCACGACCTGCCGGTGGCCCGGCTGGCGATCCGGATCGCGATGCGGGCCGGCCGTCCGCTGGAGGCCCGGGCCGAACTGCTCGCCGTGCTCGACGACCTGGCCGCCCGCCCGGCCGGGGCCGGGTTCTCCGACGGCTGCGTCAACGGACTGCTGCCGGTGCTGGTCGAGGGCGCGGCCGCCGAGGCCGACTCCCGGGGCGTGCCCAGCGCCGACCTCGGCCGCCCGGTGGTGCTGCGGCGGATCGCCGAGGTGGCCGCCGGGCTGCATCCCGGCACCGGGATCCACCGGGCCTGGGCCGAGCTGCTGGCGGCCGAACTCGCCCGCGCCGAGGGCACCGACAGTCCCGGCCAGTGGGCGGCGTCGGTCGAGGCGCTGCGCGCACTCGGGCTCGGCTGCCCGCTCGGGCAGGCGCTCTACCGGCAGGCCGAGGCGCTGCTGGCCACCGGCCGCCGGGAGGAGGCCGCCGGGCTGCTGCGCGAGGTGGACGAACTGGTCACCTCCGGCCGCTACCTGCGGCAGGACGCCGCCCTGCTCACCGCCCGGGCCGGTCTGGCCGCCGCCCGCCGGCCGGTGGAGCCCCGGCCCGTCGAACCGGCCGATCCGGCCGAGGAGTTCGGGCTCACCCCGCGTGAGCGCGAGGTGCTCGACCGGCTCGGACTGGGCCGGACGAACCGTCAGATCGCCGAGGAGCTCTACATCTCGCCCAAGACCGCCAGCGTGCACGTCTCGAACATCCTGGCCAAGCTCTCGGTCGGCAGCCGCGGCGAGGCCGCCGCGCTGGCCCACCGGCTCCAACTCCTGGGCCAGGGCGCCTGAAAGGGAGCCGGGCCGGTCGGGCGCACGGGGGCGCGGAGCTCCGTGCGCCCCCGTGCGCTGCGGCCAACCGGGGCGATCCGTCCCGAAACGGGCCACGTTGTCACCGGTCGCCATTACTCTAAGTGGAGTGTGCGTGTCATTGAGTGACGGAATTGGTGTAGGGTCCGGACCGGGAACACCGGTACGGCGTGGGGGAGAGGTCGAGTGAGCTTCCGCGCGGTCCGTCCCCCCGGCGCCCTGCTGGCGGTGCTCTGCCTCGGGTACGCGGTGGGTGCCGCCCTCGGCTGGGGATCCCCCCGACTCGCCCTGTTCATGGGGGACTTCGGCCTCGCCGGGGCCGCGCTGGCCGCCGCGCTCTCCTGCCTGCTGCACGCCTGCATCACGGCCGGCCCGGCCCGTCCGGCCTGGCTGCTGTTCGGCCTCTCCTCCTCCATGGTCGCCTTCGGGAACGGCACCTGGGGCTGGTACGAGGTGGTGCTCGGCACCGCCCTGCCACCGGACTCGCCGGCCGAGTACGCCTTCCTGCTCTTCGCCCCGCTCGCCATCACCGGCCTGCTGGTGCTGGCCCAGCGCCCGCGCACCGCGGCCGGCTGGCTCTGCCTGCTGCTGGACGGCTGGCTGGTGGCCGGTTCGCTGTTCACCCTCAGCTGGAGCCTGGCGCTCGGCCGGGTCGCGGCGGGGGAGGGGGACGACCCGCTCCGGCTGGCACTCGGCCTGGCCTACCCCGTGCTGGACATCCTGCTGGTGAGCCTGGTGGTCGGCCTGCGGTTCCGCCGCCGGGACGGCAACCGCGCGGCGGTGCACACCGCGATGGTCGGCCTGGCCCTCACGGTGGTCTGCGACGCCCTGTTCACCTCGCCCGAGCTGCGCAGCAACTACCACTCCGGCGGTCTGCTGGACGCCGGCTGGTTCGCCGGCAGCGTGCTGCTGGCCTGGGCCCCCTGGGCGCCCCGGGCGGCCGGCGGGCCCAGCCGTCAGCACCCCTCGGTGGGCGGCGCCCCGCGCCGCCGGGTCTCCACCACCTTCAGCGCGCTCACCCCGTACGTGGCGGCCGCCGTCTGCACGGCCGGCATCCTCTACAACGCGCTCGGCGGCCACGCCCTGGACCGGGTGGTGGTGGCCGCCGCCTGCACCGTCGGCCTGGCGCTGATCCTGCGTCAGGGCGTGACCCTGCTGGACAACCTCTCGCTGGCCCAGGAACTCGCCCAGAAGGAGGCGCACTTCCGCTCCCTGGTGCAGGGCTCCAGCGACGTCATCATGATCGCCGGCGGCACCGGGGTACTTTCCTACGTCTCCCCGGCCGCGCTCGGCGTCTACGGCCGCGACCCGGAGGGCCTGGTCGGGGGGAACCTGCTCAACCTGGTCCACCCGGAGGACGTCGACCGGGTGCTGGCCGAGGTGAAGCGGCTGATGAAGGGCCTGCCGGACGGCATCGGCGAGCCCTCGGCCCGGGTGGAGTGCCGGGTCCGCTCCGGCGGCGGCGAGTGGCTGCACGTCGAGTCCACCGTCAACCGGTACCGGGACGGGCTGATCCTGAACAGCCGGGACGTCACCGAACGCGTCATGCTGCAGGCCCAGTTGCAGCACAACGCGTTCCACGACCCGCTCACCGACCTGCCGAACCGGGCGCTGTTCACCGAGCGGCTGAGCTCGGCCCTGACGGGTGGTCAGGCGGACGAGACGGTCGCGGTGCTCTTCCTCGACCTGGACGGCTTCAAGGCGGTCAACGACTCCGCCGGGCACCAGGTCGGCGACGAGCTGCTGGTGCAGGCCGCCCGGCGGCTCCAGGGCGCCGTCCGGGCCGGGGACACCGTGGCCCGGTTCGGCGGCGACGAGTTCGCCGCGCTGGTCTCCGGCCGGCTCGGCCGCGTCCAGGTGCAGGAGCTGGCCGACCGGCTCCGCTCGGCGCTCTCCGAGCCGTACTGGATCGGCGGCGCCGAGCTCGGCGTGGCCGCCAGCATCGGCATCGCCTTCGCCTCCCCTTCCCCCTCCCGGGGCGGCCGGCAGGAGTCCGGCGGCCCGCGGGCCGACGAGCTGATGCGCGACGCGGACTTGGCGATGTACCGGGCCAAGTCCGAGGGCAAGGGCCGGGTGGTGCTCTACCACCCGGCCATGCGGGCCGAGTTGGAGCGCCGCACCGAGCTGGAGGACCGCCTGCGGGTGGCCGTCCGGGAGGGCACCTTCACCCTGCTCCACCAGCCGCTGGTGGACCTCTCCACCGGCGCCGTGACGGGCGTCGAGGCGCAGGCCAGGTGGCGCTCCGCCCAGGGCCTGCTGCTCACCCCCGCCGAGTTCCTGCGCACCGCCGAGCAGGGCGACGCGGCCACCCGCTTCGCCCGCTGGATGCTGCACGAGTCGGTCACCGCGGCGGCCCGCCGGGGCGGCCCGAGGATGGTCGCCGTCCCGGTCTCGGTCCGGCTCTCGGCCGAACGGCTGTGCGCCCCCGGGATGTACGAGGCGGTGGTCGCGGTGCTCCGCGAAACCGGCCTGCCCGCCCAGCAGTTGGTGATCGAGCTGGCCCGCACCGGGTCCGACGCGCAGGCCGACGAGCTCGGCCGCCGGCTGGACGCGCTGCGCCGGCACGGCGTCTGCACCGCGGTGGCCGGCTTCGGCGCCGGCGGTGGCTCGCTCGGCGCGCTGGCCCGGCTGCCGCTCGACGCGCTCAAGCTGGACCGCTCGCTGGTCCAGGACGTGGCCGACTCCACCCTCACCCGCGCGCTGGCCGGGCACGCGCTCCGGCTGGGCCGCGACCTCGGCCTGACCACCTCCGCCGAGGGGGTGGACCACCCGCGCCAGGTCGCCGTCCTCCAGGAGTTGGGCTGCCGCCAGGGCCAGGGCCTGGCCTTCTCCCAGCCGCTGGACGAGCACCGGCTGCGCCGCGCGCTGCTGCGCCGGGTCTACCCGCTGCCGAA
Source organism: Kitasatospora sp. NPDC088742 (assembly GCF_055584905.1). Classification (NCBI taxonomy): domain Bacteria; kingdom Bacillati; phylum Actinomycetota; class Actinomycetes; order Kitasatosporales; family Streptomycetaceae; genus Kitasatospora; species Kitasatospora sp. NPDC088742. The sequence continues at coordinate 19,672 of NZ_JBVJLD010000069.1, forward strand.
GCCGCTCGGGCCGCTCTCCGCCCGCCGCGCCCACCTGGCCGCAGACGCCCGTTCGGGTGGCCACCCGGAGGTGGCCGGGAGCCGGGCTCCGCACCACCAGAGCGGCTCCGACCTGCCAGGACGCATTCCGCTGCCCGGTCCATGGGCCCGTCCGCATGATGAGACCTCCGTCCCACCTGCTTGACACTGCACCCCGCCGGGGAGGAAGGTCGGTGCCATGCGCACCCGAATTCTCGTACTTGGCGGGCGCGTCGGCTAGAGCGGGCAGCACGCCCCGCTCGGAGAGACCGACGCGCCACCCCTCGCATGCCCTCGGGCACGAGGGGTTTTTTGTTGCACTGGAACTGTTCGACAAGGCAATACCCCGGCCGATTCGCCCACTTACGAGCCCCTCACACGGGCCGGGTGGACGATGGAGGCAGGACCGGCCGCCGCCACCAGGGCCCTCACCTGGCGGGCGGCAGAACCCGAGAAGAGACAGGCAGATGACCGAGCACGCCGCCCCCCGTCGCGGGGACACCCCGGCTACCCACGCTCCCGCGCCCAGCGTGGTCGAGACCATGACCGGTGCGCAGTCCCTCATCCGCTCGCTCGAGGCCGTGGGCGCGGACACCGTCTTCGGCATCCCGGGTGGCGCCATCCTCCCCGCCTACGACCCGCTGATGGATTCCCAGAAGGTCCGTCACATCCTGGTCCGGCACGAGCAGGGCGCGGGCCACGCGGCCACCGGCTACGCCCAGGCCACCGGCAAGGTCGGCGTCTGCATGGCGACCTCCGGCCCGGGCGCGACCAACCTGGTCACCCCGATCGCCGACGCCTACATGGACTCCGTCCCGATGGTGGCGATCACCGGCCAGGTGGCCTCCAAGGCGATCGGCACCGACGCCTTCCAGGAGGCGGACATCTGCGGCATCACGATGCCGATCACCAAGCACAACTTCCTGGTCACCGACCCGTCCGAGATCCCCCGGGTGATCGCCGAGGCCTTCCACATCGCCGCCACCGGCCGCCCCGGCCCGGTCCTGGTCGACATCGCCAAGGACGCGCTCCAGGCCACCACCACCTTCCGCTGGCCGGTGGAGACCGCACTGCCCGGGTACCGCCCGGTCACCAAGCCGCACGCCAAGCAGATCCGCGAGGCCGCCAAGCTGCTGGTCAACTCCAAGCGCCCGGTCCTCTACGTCGGCGGCGGCGTGCACAAGGCGCAGGCCAGCACCGAGCTGCGGATCCTGGCCGAGCTGACCGGTGCCCCGGTGGTCACGACCCTGATGGCGCTGGGCGTCTTCCCGGACAGCCACCCGCAGCACCTGGGCATGCCGGGCATGCACGGCTCCGTCCCGGCGGTCACCGCGCTGCAGAAGGCGGACCTGCTCTTCACCCTGGGCGCCCGCTTCGACGACCGGGTGACCGGCAAGCTGGACAGCTTCGCGCCGTTCGCCAAGGTCGTGCACGCCGACATCGACCCGGCCGAGATCGGCAAGAACCGTCCGGCCGACGTGCCGATCGTCGGTGACGCCCGCGAGGTGATCGCCGATCTGATCGTCGCCGTCCAGGCCGAGTTCGACGCCGGCCACAAGGGCGACTACACCGCCTGGTGGGAGAAGCTCAACGAGTGGAAGACCACCTTCCCGCTCGGCTACGAGGCCGCCCCCGACGGCGGGTTGTCCCCGCAGCAGGTGATCGAGCGGATCGGGCAGCTGGTCGGCCCGGACGCCATCTACGCGGCGGGCGTCGGCCAGCACCAGATGTGGGCCTCGCAGTTCATCCGCTTCGAGAAGCCGGCCACCTGGCTCAACTCGGGCGGCGCGGGCACCATGGGCTACGCCGTCCCGGCCGCGATGGGCGCCAAGGCGGGCAAGCCGGAGGCCACGGTCTGGGCGATCGACGGCGACGGCTGCTTCCAGATGACCAATCAGGAACTGGTCACCTGCGCGCTGAACAACATCCCGATCAAGGTCGCCGTCATCAACAACGGCTCGCTGGGCATGGTCCGCCAGTGGCAGACCCTCTTCTACAACCAGCGCTACTCCAACACCGTGCTGCACGCCGGCCCGGAGCACGACGGCATCGCGGCGCCCGCCCAGGGCACCCGGATCCCGGACTTCGTGATGCTCTCCGAGGCGATGGGCTGCGTCGGCCTGCGCTGCGAGCGCCCCGAGGACCTGGACAAGGTGATCGAGCAGGCGATGGCGATCGACGACCGCCCGGTGGTCATCGACTTCATCGTCCACCAGGACGCCATGGTCTGGCCGATGGTGGCCGCCGGCACCAGCAACGACGAGATCCTCGCCGCCCGGGACGTGCGCCCGGACTTCGGCGACGACCTCGACTGAACTGCGCTCGCCCTCCCGTCGCCCACCACCACCCTTGTTCGGTCCGGCTTCGCCGGAGCCCCTCTGGTGCCGATAGAGAGTCCATGACCACCATGTCCAAGCACACCCTCTCCGTCCTGGTCGAGAACAAGCCCGGCGTGCTCGCCCGCATCGCCGCCCTGTTCTCCCGTCGGGGCTTCAACATCGACTCGCTCGCCGTCGGCCCGACCGAGCACCCGGACATCTCCCGGATGACCATCGTGGTCAACGTGGAGGACCTCCCGCTGGAGCAGGTCACCAAGCAGCTCAACAAGCTGGTCAACGTGATAAAGATCGTCGAACTGGACCAGGCCGCAGCGGTCCAGCGCGAGCTGGTCCTGGTCAAGGTCCGCGCCGACGCCGAGTCGCGTTCGCAGATCGTCGAGATCGTCCAGCTGTTCCGCGCCAAGACGGTCGACGTCTCGCCCGACGCGGTGACCATCGAGGCCACCGGCAGCTCGGACAAGCTGGAGGCCATGCTCAAGATGCTGGAGCCCTACGGCATCAAGGAGTTGGTCCAGTCCGGTCTGGTGGCCATCGGCCGCGGCGCCCGTTCGATCACGGACCGCTCGCTCCGGGCCCTCGACCGCAGCGCCTGAGCCGCACCGCAAGACCTCTGACGCCCCGTCGTCTCACACCCTGAAGCACCGCCCCACACCCCCGCCGGGTCCACGTACGGTAGGACCTGCAGGACCCGGCATCACCATCACGCAAGGAGATGTGCCCCCGTGGCCGAGCTGTTCTACGAAGACGACGCCGACCTCTCGATCATCCAGGGCCGCAAGGTCGCGGTGATCGGCTACGGCAGCCAGGGCCACGCCCACGCGCTGTCGCTGCGCGACTCCGGCGTCGACGTCCGGGTCGGCCTGAAGGAGGGCTCCTCCTCCAAGGCGAAGGCGGAGGAGGAGGGCCTGCGCGTCGTCACCGCCGCCGAGGCCGCCGCCGAGGCCGACGTCATCATGATCCTGGTGCCGGACCCGATCCAGGCCGACGTCTACGAGGCGGACATCGCCCCGAACCTGAAGGCCGGCGACGCGCTGTTCTTCGGCCACGGCCTGAACATCCGCTTCGGCTTCATCAAGCCCCCGGCCGACGTCGACGTCTGCATGGTCGCCCCGAAGGGCCCGGGCCACCTTGTGCGCCGCCAGTACCAGGAGGGCCGCGGCGTCCCCGCGATCGTCGCGGTCGAGCAGGACGCCACCGGCAAGGGCTTCGAGCTGGCGCTGTCCTACGCCAAGGGCATCGGCGCCACCAAGGCCGGCGTCATCAAGACCACCTTCACCGAGGAGACCGAGACCGACCTGTTCGGTGAGCAGGCCGTCCTCTGCGGTGGCACCGCCGCCCTGGTCAAGGCCGGTTTCGAGACCCTGGTCGAGGCCGGCTACCAGCCGGAGATCGCCTACTTCGAGTGCCTGCACGAGCTGAAGCTCATCGTCGACCTGATGTACGAGGGCGGCCTGGAGAAGATGCGCTGGTCCATCTCGGAGACCGCCGAGTGGGGCGACTACGTGACCGGCCCGCGCATCATCACCGCCGACACCAAGGCCGAGATGAAGAAGGTCCTCGCGGAGATCCAGGACGGCACCTTCGCCAACACCTGGATCGCCGAGTACAAGGCGGGCCTGCCGAAGTACAACGAGTACAAGAACGCCGACTCCGAGCACCTGCTGGAGACCACCGGCAAGAAGCTGCGCAAGCTGATGAGCTGGGTCGACGAGAACGCGTAACCAGCACAATCCGCTTGTACACAACGGCTGTTCCCGTCCGGGTGATTTCGCCGGACGGGAGCAGCCGGGGCGCATCACCGTCGATACACTTCCGAGTGCGCGTCAGGCCCACAGCGTCGTGCGTCTATCTACGCGGCATGCCACCTTCCCCCGCCCTGCCACGCCACCTTCGTGAGGGCCCTGGGAACCGGACAGTTAAGGACACTGTCATGAGCGCTGTGACGTCGAAAAACGCCGTAGTCTTGATCGCCGAAGAGCTGTCCCCCGCCACCGTCGACGCCCTGGGCCCGGACTTCGAGATCCGGCACTGCAACGGTGCGGACCGCACCGAGCTGCTGACCGCCATCGCGGACGTGGACGCCCTCCTGGTCCGCTCCGCCACCAAGGTGGACGCCGAGGCGCTGGCCGCCGCGAAGAAGCTCAAGGTGGTCGCCCGCGCGGGCGTCGGCCTGGACAACGTGGACGTGTCCGCCGCCACCAAGGCCGGCGTGATGGTCGTGAACGCCCCGACCTCCAACATCGTCACCGCCGCCGAGCTCGCCTGCGGTCTGCTGATCTCGGTCGCCCGCAACATCGCGCCCGCCAACGCCGCGCTCAAGCAGGGCGAGTGGAAGCGGAACAAGTACACCGGCGTCGAGCTGAGCGAGAAGACCCTCGGCGTGGTCGGTCTCGGCCGGATCGGCGTGCTGGTCGCGCAGCGGATGTCCGCCTTCGGCATGAAGATCGTCGCCTACGACCCCTACATCCAGGCCGCCCGCGCGGCCCAGATGGGCGTCAAGCTGCTCTCGCTCGAGGAGCTGCTGGAGGTCTCCGACTTCATCACCGTCCACCTCCCCAAGACCCCCGAGACGATCGGCCTGATCGGCGACGAGGCGCTGCACAAGGTCAAGCCGACCGTGCGCATCGTCAACGCCGCCCGCGGCGGCATCGTGGACGAGGCGGCCCTGGCCTCCGCGCTGCGCGACGGCCGGGTGGCCGGCGCCGGCCTGGACGTCTACGCCAAGGAGCCGTGCACCGACTCCCCGCTGTTCGGCTTCGACAACGTGGTGGCCACCCCGCACCTGGGCGCCTCCACCGACGAGGCGCAGGAGAAGGCCGGCATCGCCGTCGCCAAGTCGGTCCGCCTCGCCCTCGCGGGCGAGCTGGTGCCGGACGCGGTCAACGTCCAGGGCGGCGTGATCGCCGAGGACGTCCGCCCGGGCCTGCCGCTGGCCGAGAAGCTCGGCCGGATCTTCACCGCGCTGGCCGGCGAGGTGGCCGTCCGCCTCGACGTCGAGGTCCGCGGCGAGATCACCCAGCACGACGTCAAGGTGCTCGAACTCTCCGCCCTGAAGGGCGTGTTCGAGGACGTGGTGGCGGAGACGGTGTCCTACGTCAACGCCCCGCTGTTCGCCCAGGAGCGTGGTGTCGAGGTGCGCCTGACCACCTCCAGCGAGTCCCCCGAGCACCGCAACGTGATCACCGTCCGCGGCACCCTCGGGGACGGCTCGGAGATCGCCATCTCCGGCACCCTCTCCGGCCCGAAGCAGACCCAGAAGATCGTCGGCGTGGACGCCTTCGAGGTCGACGTGGCGCTCACCGACCACATGGCCTTCTTCAAGTACGAGGACCGCCCCGGCGTGGTCGGCACCCTCGGCCGCATCCTCGGCGACGCCGGCATCAACATCGCGGGCATGCAGGTCGCCCGGGACGGCTCCGAGGCGCTCGCCTCGATCACCGTGGACAGCGAGGTCTCCCAGGAGGTCCTGACCGAGATCTCCCAGGCGATCGGCGCCCAGTTCTCCCGCGCCGTGAACCTCGGCTGACGACCGCTCAGAAGGCCCGGTCCGCCCCGGCGGACCGGGCCTTCGTGCGTCCTCCGGGTGAGTCCCGTCTCAGATACTAGGAAATCCAACTATCCGTGCAGACAGGACCCGTCCGGCGTCGTACCGTGAAGGAGTCATACGGTGTGCCACCCCTCCAACGAGGGCGCGTGGCCCGTGTGCCCGTACGCACCAATGGCAGGCGATCCCTGCCCGGCGTACCCGGAACCCTCACCCCACGCGTACGACCCAAGGAGTTCGGTATGCCCGCCACCGCCGACCGCCACGCCACCGCCACCCAGACCTCGGCCCCCCGCCGCCGTCGCGCCCAGTCCGATCCCCGGGCGGCCGCCGCCCTCCAGCGTGCCCTGGACCGCCGTGACAACGGCGGCGCCACCGGCCACTGAGGCCCGCGAGCCGGTCGCAGCGCCGGGTCGCGCCGCAGGTCACGGGCGCTGCGCCGAACGCCTGACGATCCGTCACCCACAGGAGTGCAACCACGACTCCAAGGAGGGACGGTGCTCGCCGGACCCGGCGCGATGATCCTAATTTGGTGCCTCCGGAAGGGTGATCGCGGTCCGCACGGCGCGGGCAGCCCGGAGCCCCTGCCGGGGGAGACAGGCCCTTGCGCACCAGCACCCTCGTCCGGCTCGGCACCCTGCTGCTGACCGGCTCGCTCGCCCTCGCCGCCGTACCGCTCTCCGGTGCGGCGGCCGAGCGCGCCACCACCGACCACGGCCCGGCGGGGCGCCGCAGCGTCCTGCTGGAACTCGACACCGAGGCCGCCGCCACGGCCTGGCAGCAGGCCACCGAGCAGGCCCGGCGGCAGCTCCGCAGCCCCGAGGCGGTCCGCCGGGCCGGGGCCGAGGCCGGCGCCGAACGGCGCCGCGCCACCGACCGGGCGGCCGGCCAACTCGCCGCCGACCTCAGGCGGTCGGTGCCCGCCGCCCATGAGCTCTACCGCACCCACACCCTGCTCTCCGGGATCGCGGTGAACGTCCCCGCCGCCGCCGTGCCCGGCCTCGCCCGGCTGCCCGGGGTGCGCGCGGTGCACCCGATCGCGCTCAAGGAGCGGGTCAACTCCCACTCGGTGCCGCTGACCGGCGCCCCCGCCGTCTGGGCCGGCGCCGGCTCCACCGGTTCCACCGGACGGGGCGTCAGCATCGGCGTCATCGACTCCGGCCTGGACTACACCCACGCCGACTTCGGCGGGCCCGGCACCGAGGAAGCCTTCAAGGCCGTCGACGGAGCCAAGCCCGCGCCGGCCGGCCTCTTCCCGACCGAGAAGGTCTTCGGCGGCAAGGACCTGGTCGGCGACGCCTACGACCCGTCCTCGGACGAGGGCAGCCACCCGGTGCCCGACGACAACCCGCTGGACTGCGCCCTCAACGGCCACGGCACCCACGTGGCCGGCACCGCCGCCGGCTACGGCGTGACCTCGGCCGGCGCCACCTACCGGGGCCCGTACCGGCCCGGCCTGGACCCGGCCGGCTTCCAGGTCGGCCCCGGCGCGGCCCCCGAGGCCCGGCTCTACCCGATCCGGGTCTTCGGCTGCTCCGGCTCCACCGACCAGCTCACCGAGGCCCTCGACCTGGCCGCCGACCCGGACCAGGACGGCGACCTGACGGACCGTCTGGACGTGGTCAACCTCTCGCTCGGCAGTCCCTTCGGCGGCCCCGACGACGCCGACGCCCTCACCGCCGACCGGCTCGCCGCGCTCGGCACCGTGGTGGTCGCCGCGGCCGGCAACGAGGGCGACGTCTACGCCATCGGCGGCAGCCCCGGCACCGCCCCCCGGGTGCTCACCGTGGCCGCCTCGGTCGACCCGCACGGCGACGCCGACGGCCTGCGGGTGCTGGCGCCCGCACCGCTGGCCGGCCTCGTCCCGGCGCACTGGAGCGCCAAGTACCAGCACTGGGACGACCGCGAAGTGCAGGGTCAACTCGCCCTGCCCGCCGACCAGTCGGACGGCTGCAAGCCGTTCTCCGCGGCGGACGCGGCCCGGCTCAAGGACCGGATCGCGGTCCTCGCCTGGAGCACCCGCGAGCCCGACCGGGCCTGCGGCTCGGCCCTCCGGGCCGACCACGCCGCCGACGCCGGAGCCCTCGGCGCCCTGTTCGCCGCCGACGGCGACCACCTCGGCGAGATCGCCGGGAACGACCGCATCCCGGCCGCCATCCTGGCCAGGGCCGACGGCGAGCGCCTGCGCGGGGCGGCCGAGGCCGGCCCGGTCACCGTCCAACTGGCCACCCCCGGCAACCCCCTGCACGGCGCGGTGGCCCAGGACCAGCCGCAGCGCACCGACACCCTGACCTCCTTCACCTCCCGCGGCATCGGCCTTCCCGGCCTGGTCAAGCCCGACATCGCCGCCCCCGGCGAGACCATCTGGTCCGCCAAGGCCGGCTCCGGCTCCGGCGGCATGCGCGAGGACGGCACCTCGATGGCCTCCCCGCACGTGGCCGGCCTGGCCGCCCTGGTCCGCGGCGTCCACCCCGACTGGTCGGCCGCCCAGGTCAAGGCCGCCCTGATGAACACCGCCGGGGACACCTGGCTGAACGACGGCCAGACCGGACCGGTCTACGGCCCCGAGCGCACCGGCGCCGGACGGGCCCGGGTGGACCGGGCCGTCGCCACCCCCGTGGTCGCCTACGCGGCCGGCGAGGCCGCCGACGGCGTGGTCGGCCTCTCCTTCGGCCCCGTCCCGGTCACCGGCCCCGTCACGCTCACCCGCGAGGTCGAGCTGCGCAGCTTCGCCGACCGCCCGCTGGACTACCGCACGGGCTACGCCGCCGCCACCCAACTGCCCGGCGCCACCTTCGAACTGACGCCCGCCCAGGTCACCGTCCCGGCCGGCGGCACCGCCCGGGTCAAGGTCACCCTCCGGGTGCCCGGGCAGCTGGACCGCGCACCCGACCCGACCCTGGACCTGGTGCAGGGCGGCAAGGCCCGCAGCTACCGCGGCGAACTCTCCGGCCGCCTGCTGCTCACCCCCGCCGACACCGCCGCCGCCGAACTGCGGGTGCCGCTGTTCGCCGCGCCGCGCGCCGCCTCCGACTTGACGGCCGGTCAGCAGGCCCGGCTCGGCCGCACCAGCTCCCTGCTCACCCTCGCCGGCACGGCCGCACCCACCGCGGGCGGCGGCCTGCTCTCCGCCTTCGCCCTCGGCGGCGAGGCCGCCCGCTGGCCGGACTGCCCGCCGGGCACCGCCGCCGAACAGGACAAGACCCCTGACCTCTGCGTCACCCGCCCCGGCGACCGGGCGGCCAACCTCCGCGCCGCCGGAGCCGCCAGCGACGCCCCCGCGGTCGGCGGCGAACCCCTGGAGAACGGCACCCTCTACCTGGCCGCCTCGCTCTGGGCCCCGGCCCCCACCCCCGTCGGCCTGTTCGCCGTCCGGGCCTCGCTCGACACCGACGGCGACCAGCAGACCGACGTGGTGGTGGCCGCCGACCGGCTCAAGGGCAGCGACGTGCTGGTCGCCCGGACCCTGGACGCCAGGACCGGCGAGGAGCTGGACGTCCAACCCCTGAACGCCCGTTGGGGCGACACCGACACCGACCTGCTGGACACCGACACCCTGGTCCTCCCCGTCCGGCTCGCCAAGCTCCCCGGCCTGCGGCAGTCCACCTCCCGGATCCGCTACGCCCTCTGGACCGGCTTCGCCAAGCCCGGCCTGCCCGACGCCAAGGAGGCCCTGTCCGCCATCGGCCTCAAGGACGGCCGCCCCACCCTCACCCTCGACGTCCTCGCCCCCACCCTCGACATCCGCGCCGGAGCCGCCGGCCCCGCCGCCGTCACCACCCCCGAACAGCCCGGCACCACCCTGGAGATCCGCCGCCGCAACCCGGCCGCAGCCGACCGCCTCCTCCTCGTCCACCACCTCAACCCCGACGGCCGCCGCACCGAAATCGTCCGCCTGCGGTAGGGCAGCGCCCGGGCCGCCCTCCGGGCGGTCAGGGGCGCGAGGAACTGCGCGAATCGGAAGGCACAGACCCGTGTGCCGGGTACGGACAGCCACTTGCAAGTGAGTCTCCGTACCCGGCACGCGGGTTTCGTCCTTCCGCAGCGCGCAGTTCCCCACGCCTAACCACTACCAGCCCGCGTCGCCTAGCCGCCCTTCGGGCGGTCCCGGTGCGGTCGACGTCGGGCGAGGGAGAGCAGGACGACCACGCCCAGCACGGCCAGTGCTGCTGCGCTGATGGCCAGCCCGTCGGTGAGCCCCGGGGGCCGGAACGAGCAGGTGAGGGTGGTGGCGCCGTCGCCCAGGGGGACCGCGATCAGGCCGAGGAGGGAGCGGGGGGCCTGCTCCGGGCCGCCGTTCACGCGGCAGGTCCACCCCTCCACCGCCGGGGCGGCGACCACGGCGGTGCCGAGCGAGCCGGCGGGCAGGGTGGCCGTCAGCGTGTGGCCTCCGGCCGTCACCCGGTCCGCGCCGGCCAGCCCTGCCAGCGCCCGGTCCAGTGCTCCCGGCGCCAGGCACCCGAGCGGCCGCTCCGGGACCTGGGCCACCGCCCCGGCCCGCAGCAGCAGGCGGATCCGTCCGTCGGCCGGCACGGTACCGAGCAGCCTGACCGGCTCCGAGCGGCTCGGCTGCTGCCCCGCGCTGACGTACCCGGACCCCAGCGCGTCCACCCTCCCGGCGTACCAGGGGCCGTAGAAGTACGCGGCGGAGCCCGGGGCACAGGCCGCGTCGAACCCCACCCCGCCCGCCGGCACCGACCACCCGCTACCGCCGTGCAGCGTGGGCGCGGCACCCCCGCCCTGAACCGGCGTCAGTTGCGGTACCTCGTAAAGGTTCCGGGCGTCGAGTGCCGACCCCTGCCGGGACCACACCGAGGACCCGTCCACCACCGGCACCCCCGCCCGCACCGTCACCAACGGCGCCGCCGGCCCGTGGCCGACCACGAACCCGCCGGGCCCGTCCGCCAGGTACGTCCGGACCCCGAACACCGCCCGCCCCACCGGGTCCGCCGGGCTGAGCGTCTGCCGCCCGCCGGAGTACCACCCGGCGCCCAGGTCGTGCAGCAACTCGGCCGTGACGCGCGGCAGCCGGCCGGAGCGGTAGCCGCCGCCCTGGCCGTCCAGCAGCATCGGGTCGTTGTCGGTGAAGGCGTGCGGTCCGGGGTCGGCCCGCCCGTCCGGCCAGTCCCGCTCCGCCCGGAGCACCCGGTACGCCTCGCGCGCCCGCGCCCCGTCGACCTGCGTCCCGCCCACCGGAGCGGCCGCGTACGCCGCGTACGCCACCCCGGCCGTCACCGCCACCGTCAGCCCGCCCGCAGCCACCCGCTCCGCCGTACCCCGCCCCACCCCGCCCGCCGTGCCCCGCCCCAGCAGCACGAGCGCGCCCGGCACCACCACCACACCGACCCCCACCAGCACCCAGCCGGCCCCCGTCAGCCCGCCGCCCCAGACCTGAGCCACCGTCACCACCGCCCCCACCAGCGCCACCCCGCCCGCCAGCGCGGGCAGGCCGGGCAGCCGGGAGAGCGAGACCCAGGCCGCCATCACCAGCAGCCCGGCGAGCACGAAGGCGGCCAGGTACGGGGTGCCGGTGCCGGTGGTCAGCCCGGGGTCGTGCCAGAGCAGCACCTCCGGCCGCCAGACCAGCCCGGCCCCGGTCAGCACCAGCAGCACCGGCCAGCCGATCCGCTCCCGCACCGCCACCTTCCGGTTGAACGGCAGGGTGGCCGCCAGCAGGAGTCCGAGCAGGCCCACCGAGACGTCCGGCAGCGGCAGTCCGGGCCGCCCGCCGGGCAGCAGCTGGCCCAGGTACTCGGCGAGGCCGGGCGCGCCCCGGTAGCCGGTGAGCGGCCCCGGCTGGGCGGCCCGGGAGGCCCGCAGTCCCACCGTCACCACCGGTGCGGCCAGCAGCGCCCCGAGCAGCCCGGCCGACCCGGCCCGCCAGAGGGCGCCCGCCCGGGCCCGGACCGGATGGTCCGTCAGGGCCACCCGGAGCAGCAGCACCAGCCCGGCGCCCGCCATCGCGGCCGCCCCGGCCGGCAGGTTCCCGGCCAGGGCGACGGTCACCGCCAGGATGCCGACCAGCCGGTGGCGGCCGCGCAGGCACCAGTCACCGGCCAGGCAGAGCAGGGGCAGCGAGACGGCGCCCCAGAGCCAGGCGGGCGCCGTCGTGCCGTCCTGCACCACCCAGGCGCAGAGCCCGTACCCGGCGCCGAGCAGTGCCCGCTGCCAGCCGGGACCGGGGTGCAGCCGGCCGAGGAAACGGGTCGTCAGGGCGGCCGCCAGGCCGAGGCTGAGCAGCGGGACCAGGAAGGCGGCGAGCGCGATCGACCCCCGGGGGAGCACGGCGGCGGCGAGCCAGGAGAACGGGTTGGCCAGGTAGGCGGTGAGGTCGGGCAGGAACGGGGCGCCGTAGCCGCTGCCCCAGTTGAACAGCAGGTCCCCGGTGGTGGAGCCGTGCAGCAGGTCCCGCAGGTGTGCGTGGTACGGCACCGACTCCGCCCCGGCCACCGCCCCTGGGCCGAACGGGTACTCCCGCCGCGCGGCCACGGCGGCCGCGTAGGCCGCCGTCGTCAGCCCCGAGGACCCCAGCTCCGCACGGCGCGCTCGCGCCCACGTCCAGCCGCTCACCGACCAGGCACCCCTGATGTTCCGTCACTATTTGTCCGGATCCGAGCATAGGGCGGCGGGCCCTGCGGCCCGCCGCCAAGCGCCGTCCGAATGGTGGACATCGGATGTCACCGCTTGGGACGCGGAGTACTGTCGGCCGCATGTCTCGCAGCCTTCGTCTCGCAGTGATCCCCGGTGACGGCATCGGCCAGGAAGTCGTGGCCGAGGGCCTCAAGGTGCTCGCCGCCGCCCTCCCCGCCGACGTCAAGGTGGAGACCACCGAGTACGACCTCGGTGCCCGTCTCTACCACCGCACCGGTGAGACCCTCCCGGACAGCGTGCTGGAGGAGCTCAAGGGCGCCGACGCGATCCTGCTCGGTGCCATCGGCGACCCGAGCGTGCCGTCCGGCGTGCTGGAGCGCGGGCTGCTGCTCAAGCTCCGCTTCGCCTTCGACCACCACATCAACCTCCGCCCGGGCAAGCTCTTCCCGGGTGTCCAGGGCCCGCTGGCCGGCGCCCCGGAGATCGACTTCGTGGTGGTCCGCGAGGGCACCGAGGGCCCGTACGTCGGCAACGGCGGCACCCTGCGCACCGGCACCGAGCACGAGGTGGCCACCGAGGTCAGCCTGAACACCGCGTTCGGCATCGAGCGCGTGGTCCGCGACGCCTACAAGCGCGCCGCCGCCCGCCCGCGCAAGAAGCTCACCCTGGTGCACAAGAACAACGTGCTGGTGCACGCCGGCCACCTCTGGTCGCGGATCTTCGCCGAGGTCGGCGCGGAGTTCCCCGAGGTCACCACCGACTACCTGCACGTGGACGCGGCGACCATCTTCTTCGTCACCCAGCCCGAGCGCTTCGACGTGATCGTCACCGACAACCTGTTCGGCGACATCCTCACCGACCTCGCCGCGGCCGTCACCGGCGGCATCGGCCTGGCCGCCTCCGGCAACATCAACCCGACCGGCGCCTTCCCGTCGATGTTCGAGCCGGTGCACGGCTCCGCCCCGGACATCGCCGGCCAGGGCAAGGCCGACCCGACCGCCACCGTGCTCTCGGTCGCCATGCTGCTGGAGCACCTCGGCTTCGCCGAGGAGGCCGCCAAGGTCGAGGCCGCCGTGGCCGCCGACCTGACCGAGCGCTCCGGCACCCGCTCCACCTCCGAGGTCGGCGACGCGCTCGCCGCCCGAGTAGCCGGGTAGCGGGCCGGCTCCGACAGCAGGTGCGCCGGCTGACGGGCCGGAACCAGACCAACCACAGCCCGACCGGCTGTTCGGCACGGCCCTCTGGATGCGAGTATCGACAGTGGGCCGTGCCGTCGTGCGTTCTTGCACCGAAGGTGGTGGCCCGGACCAACCCCACGGTGAAGGACAGACAGTCATGAGTACGCCCACCCAGGCGCCCATCACGTTCGACCTCAAGCCCTCCGCGCACCCGCTCTCCGACGAAGAGCGCGCGGCCCGGCTGACCAACCCCGGTTTCGGGCGGGTCTTCACCGACCACATGGTCACCATCCGGTGGACCGAGGGCCGGGGTTGGCACGACGCCCAGCTGACGCCGTACGCGCCGCTGGAGATCGACCCGGCCAACATGACCCTGCACTACGGCCAGGCGATCTTCGAGGGCATGAAGGCCTACCGCCAGCCCGACGGCTCCATCGCCTCCTTCCGCCCGACCGCCAACGCCGAGCGCTTCCAGGCCTCCGCCCGCCGCCTGGCCATGCCCGAGCTCCCGGTCGACACCTTCGTCGAGGCCGTCGACCTGCTGGTCCGCCAGGACCAGGCCTGGGTGCCGCAGGAGGCCGAGCAGAGCCTCTACCTGCGGCCGTTCATGTTCGCCACCGAGGTCGGCCTGGGCGTCCGCCCGGCCAACGAGTACCTCTTCATGGTCATCGCCTCCCCGGCCGGCGCCTACTTCCCCGGCGGCGTGAAGCCGGTCTCCGTCTGGCTCTCCGAGGAGTACGTCCGGGCCGCGCCCGGCGGCACCGGCGCCGCGAAGTGCGCCGGCAACTACGCCGCCTCGCTGGTCGCCCAGGCCCAGGCCGCCGAGAAGGGCTGCGACCAGGTCGTCTGGCTCGACGCCGCCGAGCACCGGTGGATCGAGGAGATGGGCGGCATGAACCTCTACTTCGTCTTCGGCGAGGGCGCCGACGCGAGGATCGTCACCCCCGAGCTCTCCGGCGCCCTGCTCCCCGGCATCACCCGCGCCTCGCTGCTCACCCTCGCCGCCGACCTCGGCTACGCCGTCGAGGAGCGGAAGATCTCCACCGACGAGTGGCGCGAGGCCAACGCCGACGGCACCCTCACCGAGGTCTTCGCCTGCGGCACCGCCGCGGTCATCACCCCCGTCGGCTCGGTGAAGTCGGCCCGCGCCGACTGGACCGTCGGCAAGGGCGAGCCCGGCCCCGTCACCATGGAGCTCCGCAAGAACCTGCTCGCCCTCCAGGGCGGCCAGACCCCGGACGTCCACGGCTGGCTCCACAAGATCCTCTGACCCACCCTCAGGGCGCCCCGCCCCGGGGCGCCCTGGCCCGGTGACCTTGATCCGCCCTGCTCGTTGAGTTCCGTAGGAGGGGTCATGACCGCCGCGACGCACAGCTTCATCGAATCCTGGCGAAGCCGGGACGACGAACTCCTCGATGCCTTCCTGGCGCTGGACACCCCGCCGGGCTTCAAGGCCGAGCTCATCGAGGGGGAGATCATCGTGACCCCACCGCCTGACGGCGAGCACGAGACCGTGATCGGCCGGATCGTGAGGCAGGTGTACCGCCGCTGCGAGGCGGAGCTCGACTTCGCTCCCGGCACGGGTCTGATCGTGCCGAACGGCCGTTACATCCCGGACGGCACGTTCACAGCCCGCGGCGCGATGCTCGGCCGCGAGTCGTGGTGGAAGCCGGACGGCGTCCTGATGGTCGTGGAGGTCACCCCCAGCGATCCGCGGAAGGACCGTGAGGAGAAGCGGCGGGGGTACGCCGCCGCCGGGATCCCGCTGTACCTGCTGGTGGACCGCAAGGCCAACCGCCTCGTGCTGCACGCGGAACCCGTGCGGGGGGACTACTCCTCGGCCGTCGCCGTCGCGGTCGGCGATCCGCTGGCGCTGCCCGAGCCGTTCGGGTTCGAGTTGGACACGGCCGATCTGGTGGCGTAGCCGTTCCGGATGGCGAGACGCGGGGGCCGGATCGCGGATGGTGTGCCAGACTCCGAACGTGTCCTCGCTTTCGCTGATTATTAGCAGCAGGCGCGCCGGTCCGCAGTGACCGCTCCCGTACCACCACCACGCGGAGCGACCACCAGCGTCCAGACCCGCGCGCAGACCTCTCGCATCCGCGAGGGGTCTTTTGTTTTTGCCCGGACCGGCCACCGGCCCCTCACGAGGGGGCTCGGGGACACCGGGAGGCGCGCGGGATGCTGGACAGTGGAGCCGGATCACGTATCCCGGCAACAGCAGTGAACTCCCGAACGGAGAAACCAGGGTCATGACCGAGGCCAGCAACGCCAGCAGCCGACCCAACGACAGCTTCCACGTCTTCGACACCACGCTGCGCGACGGCGCCCAGCGCGAGGGCATCAACCTCAGCGTGGCCGACAAGCTGACCATCGCCCGGCACCTGGACGAGTTCGGCGTCGGCTTCATCGAGGGCGGCTGGCCCGGGGCCAACCCGCGGGACACCGAGTTCTTCGCCCGGGCCGCCGCCGAACTGGACCTCCAGCACGCCCAGCTGGTGGCCTTCGGGGCGACCCGTCGCGCGGGCGGCCGGGCCGCGGACGACCCGCAGCTCGCCGCGCTGGTCAACAGCGGCGCCCCGGTGGTCACCCTGGTGGCCAAGTCGCACGACCGGCACGTCGAGCTGGCCCTGCGCACCACGCTGGACGAGAACCTGGAGATGGTCCGCGACAGCGTCGAGCACCTCAAGGCGCAGGGCCGCCGGGTGTTCATCGACTGCGAGCACTTCTTCGACGGCTACCGGGCCAACCGCGACTACGCGCTCGCGGTGGTCCGCACCGCCCACGACGCTGGCGCCGACGTGGTGGTGCTCTGCGACACCAACGGCGGGATGCTGCCCGGCGGCGTCCGGGAGATCGTCGCCGACGTGCTCGCCGAGACCGGTGCCCGGCTCGGCATCCACGCCCAGGACGACACCGGCTGCGCGGTGGCCAACACCCTGGCCGCCGTGGACGCGGGCGCCACCCACGTGCAGTGCACCGCCAACGGCTACGGCGAGCGGGTCGGCAACGCCAACCTCTTCCCGGTGGTCGGCGCGCTGGAGCTGAAGTACGACCGCCGGGTGCTGCCCGAGGGCAAGCTGCCCGAGATGACCCGGATCTCGCACGCGATCGCCGAGGTGGTCAACCTCGCGCCCTCCACCCACCAGCCGTACGTGGGCTTCTCGGCCTTCGCGCACAAGGCCGGTCTGCACGCCTCGGCGATCAAGGTGGACCCGGACCTCTACCAGCACATCGACCCCGAGCTGGTCGGCAACACCATGCGGATGCTGGTCTCCGACATGGCCGGCCGGGCCTCGATCGAGCTCAAGGGCAAGGAGCTCGGCTACGACCTCTCCGCCGACCGCGACCTGGTCGGCCGGGTGGTGGCCAAGGTCAAGGAGCAGGAGAACCTCGGCTTCACCTACGAGGCCGCCGACGCCTCCTTCGAGCTGCTGCTCCGCGACGAGGTGCGCGGCAGCAAGGCGCGGTTCTTCACCCTGGAGTCCTGGCGGACCATCAGCGAGCAGCTGGCGGACGGGACTCCGGGCAACGAGGCCACCGTGAAGCTCTGGGCGCAGGGGGAGCGCAGGATCGCCACGGGCGAGGGGAACGGTCCGGTGCACGCGCTGGACCAGGCGCTGCGCACGGCGCTGGAGCACATCTACCCGCCGCTGGCCAAGATGGAGCTGGTGGACTACAAGGTCCGCATCATGGAGGGCGCGCACGGCACCAGCTCGCGCACCCGGGTGCTGATCGAGTCCACCGACGGGGTGGCCACCTGGTCCACCGTGGGCGTGGCGGACAACGTGATCGGCGCCTCCTGGCTGGCGCTGGAGGACGCCTACACCTACGGCCTGATCCGGGCCGGCCTCGACCCGGAGAGCTGACCGCCGCGGCCTGACCACGCGTCAGAAAGGGCCCGCCACATCAGTGGTGGGCCCTTTTCCGTGCCCCCATCAGCGGAGTCGGGCGAGGAGGGCGTGTTCGACGAGGGTGATGAGGGCGCTCTTGGCGCTGTCTCGGCGGCGTGCGTCGAGGGTGATGATGGGGGTGTCGGGTCCGAGTTGGAGTGCTTCTCGGACTTCGTCGGGGGTGTGGGGTTGGTGTCCGTCGAAGCCGTTGAGGGCGACGACGAAGGGGAGCCCTGAGTTTTCGAAGTAGTCGAGGGCGGGGAAGCA
>NZ_JBVJLD010000070.1:0-36405 GCF_055584905.1 Kitasatospora sp. NPDC088742
GGCCGCCGGCGGTGCCCACCGCGGTGTCCAGTGCGGCGGAGGGGGTGGCCGGGCGGTCCGGCTCGGCGGCGGTGGCCAGTTGGACCAGACGGACCCCGGTCTCCTTGCTGCTGGTGTTCGCGAAGGCGATCAGGGACTTGGCCACCGCGTCGGCGGCGCGGGCGGCGTCGGTGCCGCGGCGGCCGGTGCCGGTGATCTCGATCACCGGGGCGTCCGGGGAGGTGGTGCCGCGGACCTGCTGCTCCAGGTCGGTCACGGAACGGCCGGTCTCGGCGACCGCCCCCACCAGGACCTGCGGCTGGCCGGCCAGCCGGCCGTACGCCTGGGCGAAGTTGACGGCCGTGGCGCTCTCGCCCGGCCCCTGCGGCACCACCACCACGTAGGAGTTGGCGGCGTAGCTCGGCGGGGAGACCACGGCGTAGCCGGCTCCCGCGACGGCGCCCAGCGGCACCGCGACGGCGATCGGCCACCAACGGCGGGCTCGGCTCAGAACGGACATTGGTTACTCCTCTTGGAATTGGCCACCCCAGGGGCGCGGGGAACTGCGCGAATCGGAAGGCGGACCAGTGCTGGATCAGGGAAGGCGAGCCAGTTGCACGTGCTGCTGTTCCCCTGCGCGCCCCCGAAGAACCTGCTCGTACGTCGCCGCCAGGCGCTCCGCGATGGCCGCGATGTCGTAGTGGCGGACGGCGTCCGGGACCGGCAGCGGGGTGCTGCGGCGGGACCAGAGCTCGCACAGGGCCGTGGTGTAGGCCGCGGCGGTCTGCGGGAGGCGGGCCGCCTCGGGGGCGGCGTCCGGGGGGAGGTCGTCGAGGGCGGGGCAGGCGCTGTGGCGGACGGGGAGCCCGGCGGCCAGGCCCTCCAGGACGGTGAGGCCGAAGGTCTCCTCGGCCGAGGGGGCGGCCAACACGTCCATGGTGGTGAGGAGTTCGGGGACGTCGCCGCGTTCGCCGGTGAGCAGCACCCGGTGCCGGACGCCGAGTTCGGCGGCCTGCCGGAGCAGGGCGTCCCGCTCGGGGCCGGCGCCGACCAGGAGCAGCCAGGGCTCCCGCAGCGCGGGGTGCTCGGCGGCCAGCCGGGTCAGTTCGGCGAGCACGGTGACCAGCAGGTCGAAGCGTTTGCCGGGCACCAGCCGCCCGACCGCGCCGATCACCCAGGCGGTCTGCGGCAGGCCGAGCTCGGCCCGGAGGTTCTGCCGCAGGGCGAGGCGGGAGGCGGTGGGCAGGGCGTACCGGGCAGCGTCGATGCCGTTGGGCAGCAGGGCCACCCGGTGCGGCGGGACGCGCCAGTCGGCCAGGGTGGCGGCGACCTGGCCGGAGACCGCGACGGTGGTGGTGCCGAGGCGTTCGGCGGCCAGGTAGAGGGACTTGACGCCCCGGGTGACGGGGCGGCCCTCGATCACGGTGGCGTGCAGCGAGTGCTCGGTGGCCAGCACGGCGCGGACCCCGGCCAGCCGGGCGGCGAGCCGGCCGTAGAGCATCGCCCGGTAGAGGTGGGTGTGCACCAGGTCGTACCGGCCGTGCCGGATCAGACCGGTGAGCCGGGGCAGCACGCCCAGGTCGCGGTTGCCGCGCATCCCCAGGTCGTGCACGGTGACGCCGTCCGCGCGCAGGGCCTCGGCCACGCTGCCGGGGTTGGTGAGGGTGGCGACCTCGCACTCGAACCGGGGCGGGAGGTGACGGACCATCAGCTCCAGCTGACGCTCGGCCCCGCCGGAGGCCAGGCCGGTGATCACGTGCAGCACCCTCACCGGACCGACCTCCGGGGGTGGCGGCGCAGGCCGGTGACCACGTCCCGGAACCGGTGGCGGCCGCGCTTGGCCCGCAGCCGCCATGCGCCGTCCCGGTCGCCCACGTAGCTCCGGGGCAGGGCGAAGCGGCCGGTGAGCCCGCTGTGCTCGATCGCGCAGGCGTAGTCGTACCCGGCGTCCCGGACCGCCAGGGTGGCCGCCAGGTCCACCGCGCCGTACGGGTAGCAGAAGCCGGTGACGGGGCCGCCGATCAGCTCCTCGACGGCCCGGCGGCTCTCCCGGGTCTGCACGGCCAGTGCCTCGGGGGGCAGGCCCGGCAGCGCCTGGTGACCGAGGCCGTGGGAGCCGATCTCCCAGCCGGCGCAGGCGAGTTCGGTCACCTGGTCGACGGTCAGCAGCTGCTTGCGCGGGCCCTCGATGTCCCAGCCGTTCTCGGTGCCGAGCAGGTCGGGCACCACGTAGGCGGTGGCGGTGAACCCGTACTGGTGCAGCACCGGGACGGCGTGCCGGGCGAAGTCGGCGTAGCCGTCGTCGAAGGTCAGGCCGACCAGCCGGTCGGCCCGGCCGGCCGAGCGGGCCCTGAGCAGCTCGCGGACGCTGACGCCGCGTCGGTTGGTGCGGTGCAGCCACTCCATCTGGGCGGCGAAGCGGTCGGGGCTGACGGTGAGGAGGTACGGGTCCTCCTCCTCGTCGGCCACCGAGTGGTACATCAGGATCCACGGGGCGGTCCGGCCGAGGCCGGCCGGGGGTTTGGGCCGGCCGGAGCGGGCCTGCGCCGGGAGACGCAGGTGCTGTGCGGAGTCAACGTCCATGGGGCTTCCCTTCAGCGGACGAAGGTTGGAGGGCCTTGGAGACGGCCAGGAGGGGGGCCCGCACCTCGGGGGAACCGAGGGCGGCGGCGAGGGCGGCGAACACGGTGAGGACGGTCAGTCCGCCCAGCAGGGTGGCCAGCAGCGGATCACCGACCAGGCCGTCGATCAGCCAGCCGAGGAGGGCGGCGCCCAGGGCCGCGGCCAGCAGCCGGGCCTGACCACCGATCACCTTCGGCACCCGCAGCGCGATCCCGCGCAGCAGCAGACCGCGCATCAGCAGCGCGGCGGTGGTGGTGATCCCGGCCGCGTTCCCGGCCGCCAGGCCGAGGCCGCCGTACCGGGGGGTGGCCGCCAGGCCGACCGCCACCGTGACGGCCAGGCCGAGCGCCATCGCGCCGACCGGGAACCAGTCCAGCCGGGTGACCCGGAAGCTCGCCGGGTCCTCGTCGGCCCGGCGGACCACCGGACGGACCGAGAAGTACGGACGGACCATCACCCCGATCAGCGCCTGGGCCGGCAGGCCGAAGCTGTAGACCCGGATCACGGCGGCGGTGGCGGCGGTGTCGTGGGCGGTGAACGCGCCGCGCTCGAACAGCAGCGCCACCACGGACGGGGCACAGGCCATCATGAACGCGGTGCCCACCAGGACCAGCGCGGTGGCCTGCCCGATGTCCTTCTCCACCCGGTCCCGGGCCGCCCCCAGGTCACCGGCGGCCAGCGCGCGGGCCACCACCGGGAAGGTCACGGTGCAGATCAGGATGGCCGCGGTCATGGCGAGTTGGGAGATCTTGGCGGCGTAGTTCAGGTGCGAGATGGTGCCCGGGGGCAGGCCCGAACCGAGGTGGCGCTCGATGAACACCTGGGACTGCCGGGTCAGGGTGAAGCCCGCCACCGGCAGCATCGCCAAGGGGATCAGCACCAGCCCGGCCGCCCCCCGGCGGGACTTGCGGCGCTTGCCCGCGCGGAGCCTCTTCAGGAACGGGCCGACGAGCACCGCCGCCATCAGCACGCTGCCGGTCGCGACCCCGATCGCGGCGGACCTGACGCCCCAGACGGTGTGGCCGGTGAGCAGCACGCCGAGGATGGCCAGGTTGTAGGCGACGTAGATGCCGGCGGGGGCGGTGAAGCTGTGGTGGGCCCGGAGGGCGGAGCCGAGGTAGCCGGCCACGCCGAACGGGAGGATGGTCAGCGCGGTGATCCGGGTGCAGGTGACGGCGAGCGCCGGGTCCGCCAGGCCGGGGGCCAGGAAGCCGACCAGCTGCGGGGCGCCGACGGCGACGGCGGCCGACAGGCTGCACAGCGCGAGCAGCAGCCAGGGCAGCGTGGCGCGGACCAACTGGCGTACCGGGTCCGGGCCGTGTGGGTGCTCCTCGCGCAGCACCAGGGCCAGGCTGAACGCCGGGACCATCAGGAAGGCCATCGCGTCCTCGATCAGCAGCGGCGCGGCGGTCTCGGGGACGGTCCAGGCGACCAGGAAGGCGTCGGTGCCCTGGTTGGCGCCGAAGTAGCGGGCCAGCAGGAGGTCGCGGAGCAGGCCGAAGGCGGAGCCGGCGGCGGTGAGCAGCGCGGTGACGCCGAAGGCCTTGGCGAGGAAGTCGCGCCGGGGCGGAGTGCTCTCCGTCCGCGGCGCGGGCACCTCCGCGACGGCCAGTTGCTGATCGGTGCTCACTTCCGCGCCGCCTCGGCCGGGAACGCCGCCCGGATCGCCACCCCGAGGATCACCGAGGTGAGCACGGTGGTGGTCCCGCCGATGTCCGCGTACAGGAAGTCGACGACCACCCAGGCGAGCAGCCCGAGCGCCGCCAGCCGCACCCCCCGCGGCACGTCTGCGGCGAGTGCTGACGCCACGTCACGTCCCGCACCGCGGAGGCAGTTGGCCAGGAGGGTCAGGAAGAGGGCGAGGTAGGCGAGGGCGCCGATCAGGCCCTGTTCGCTGAGGACCAGGAAGTACATGTTGTGGGGGGAGAGGAGGGGCTCGCGGGTGAAGCCCATCTGGGAGTCGGCGGCGTCGCTGCCGGAGGAGAGGCGGATGGGGGCGTGGCTGTCGCGGAGTTGTTGGAAGGCCTTGGGGCCGGCTCCGGTGGTGGGGTGGTCCTGCCAGATGCGGACGGCGGTGCCCCAGAGGTCGTAGCGGTCGGTCACGGACTGGTCGGGGGCGGAGGAGACCGAGCCGATGCTGGTGAGCCGGTCGGTGACGCCCGCGCCGCCGAGGCCGAGGCCGCCGATCGCGACCACGCCGAGCGCGAGGGCGAGGACCGCGCCGCGCAGCGCGAGCCGGGCGTCGGCGCGCAGCAGCAGGACGGTGACGGCGGCGGCGGTGGCGATCCAGCTGCCCCGGCTGAAGGAGACCGCGAGCGGGAAGAGCAGGAAGGCGGCGGAGGCGTAGAGGGAGAGGCGCAGGCCGCGCCGCCCGTCGGGGCCGCGCTCGCCGAGGGCCAGCGCGAGTGCGGCGATCAGCCCGAAGCTGACCACGGTGGACATCGCCATGACGTCGAGCGCGCCGAAGGTGCCGATGGCCCGGATCGGCTGCCCGGTGTAGGAGGCGCCGGTGCCGGTGAGGAACTGCTTGACGCCGACCACGCCCTGCACCAGCGCGGCCGACACCAGGGATCCGAGCACCAGTTGCTGGTCGAGCCGGTCCCGCAGGGAGCAGAGGACGGCGGCCGGCACCAGCACGAACACCTGCACCAGCCGGACGAAGCCGGTGACGCTGGCGGAGGGGTCGATGGAGTGCACGGTGGCGACCCCGGCGGCCACCACCACGGCGCCGAAGAGCAGGCAGACGGTGCGGTTCAGCGCCGGTAGCCGGCCCCGCAGGAGTGCGAGGCCGGTCACCGCGACCAGGGCCAGCGAGGCGAGGTCGGCGGCCGTGACGTGGACGGCGGCGGCGACGTCCTTCTCGCCGGTGGGGACGCAGACCAGCAGGACGGTGGCGGCCGCCAGCAGGCTGGGGCGGTGCCACAGATCCCGGCGGACGGTGAACCCGGCCGGTAACACCCGGTGGTGAGGAAGGGTCAGGGCCACCTGCTCGTTCAGCTCCCGTCCGGGTGCAGCATGATCGCGGCGGTACGGAAGAGCAGCTTGACGTCGAGCCAGAGGCTCCAGCTCTCGATGTACCGGTTGTCGAAGCGGGCCCGGTCCTCGATGGAGGTGTCGCCGCGCAGGCCGTTGACCTGGGCGAGGCCGGTGAGGCCGACCGGGACGCGGTGGCGGTCGGCGTACTCGGGGTACGCCTGGCCGAACCGCATGACGAAGTACGGGCGTTCGGGCCGCGGACCGACCAGGCTCATGTCGCCGCGGGCCACGTTCCACAGCTGCGGCAGCTCGTCCAGCGAGCTCTTGCGCAGGAAGCGGCCGACCGGGCTCATCCGGTGGTCCTGGGAGATGTTCCAGTGGGTGGCCGACTCGTGCTCGTCGGCCGGGCGCAGGGTGCGGAACTTGAGGACGGTGAAGACCCGTCCGTCCAGGCCGGTGCGCTGCTGGCGGAAGAGCACGCCCGGGCCGGTGTCCAGCCGGACGGCGAGGGCGACGGCGGCCAGCACCGGGGAGACCAGCAGCAGGCCGAAGCCGGCCGCGGTGATGTCGAGGAGACGCTTGGCGATCCAGCCGGGGCGCTGCATGGCGGGGCGGCCGACCTGGAGGCAGGGGAAGCCCCAGAGGTGGTCCTGGTCCTTGCCGCGGACCGCGCCGTACTCCCGCAGCGAGGGCACCAGCCAGACCTCGCAGCCGAGTTGGGCGGCCTTGCGCAGGCTGGCGGCGGTCTCGACGTCGTCGGTGGTGCTGTCGGTGGCGATCACGTGCCGGATGCGGTGACGGCGGATCACCCGGCCGATCTCCTCCCGGCTGCCGAGCACCGGGAGCTTGGCGTCCTCGGCCAGCAGCACCGGCTCGGAGTGCAGGAAGCCGACCGGGCTGAGGCCGTAGTCGGGGTGCTCGGCCAGGGCGGCGGCCACCTTCTGGCCGTGCTGGCCGGCGCCGAGCACCAGGGTGGGGCTCGGCCGGCGGCGGCGGCCGCGGCGGAGCAGCCGGTAGACCAGGGCGCGGCCGACGGCGGCGGCGGGGAGGAAGACGGCCAGCAGCGCGAGCAGCCGCAGCGGGGAGGCCGGGCTGTCGGGCCAGCCCTCCAGGCAGGCGGCCAGGGTGACCGCGAAGGCGGTGGCGACGGTGGCCCGGGCGGCCAGCGCGGGGAACTCGTCCAGGGCGGAGAGCGTGAGGCGGCTGCGGTAGAGGCCGCCGGCCAGGTTGAGCGCGAGCAGGAAGGGCAGCACCGCGGCGGCCGCGTGCAGCGGGTCGGTGAGTGCGATGGCGACGCCCAGGGCCAGGCTGTCCACGGTGACCAGGGCTGTCGGGCGGACGATCCGGAACGGGGCCCGGCGGCGGTACCGGCGGCCGATCGGCGGGGCGGACCGGGAGGTGGCCGGGCGTCGTGGCGGTCGCCGCTCCAGGAGCTCGGTGGCGACCCGGCGGGAGGGGGACGGCACCGGGTGGTGGCCCGGCCGTGGCACACTCTCGTGGTCAATGGTCATCAGCGCACGAACTCCCCTGCTGTGTACCCGCCTTGACGGGACACCCGGACCCGAGTCGGACCGACGAGGTAATCCCGGCCGACGGATGCGGTCCAGGTAGCGCCTGCTGCCACGGGCGGCTATTCGGGTATTTCCGAGTATGGTGCTCAGAAATGACAGCGAAGCAGGCAAAATCAGACAATACCGAACGCTGGCTTGGTTCCCGGAAGCTGACTTGCCATTTCATTCCACCCGCCCATTAATAAGACTTTCGGATTTTGAATCCTCGGTCGCCCGGTCGAGATGCGAACACGGCAGCACCCTCGCGGCGAGCATTCACGGTTTGAGAAACGATCAGAACCGCCCGGGGACACGGGTGTCGGGCCCCTCGGCGAGCCGCTGCGCGGGGACCTCCTCCCGAAGGAGGTTTCGATAGAGGTCCCCCACCTGCCGGACCACCCCTCGGACATCGTGATGATCGGACATTCGTTCCCGGGCGAGCAGACCGAGGCGTTCGCATTCGATCGGATCCCGCAGCGCGCGCACGACCAGTCGGGCGAGCGCGGCCGGATCCTCCGGGGGCACCAGCCCGTGCGGGAGCAGCTCCGGCGGCAGGCATTCGCGCGCGCCGGGCACGTCCGCCAGCAGCACCGGACGGGCGGTGGCCATCGCCTCCAGCGGGGCCAGCGCCATCCCCTCCCAGCGCGAGGGCAGCACCACCAGGTCGGCGGCGGCCAGCCAGGGCCGCGGGTCGGAGACGTCCCCGGCCAGCCGGACGGAGGATGGCTCGGGCAGCTCGCGGACGGCGTCGGCCAGCGCGTTGGCGTCCGGGCCGCCGCCGACCAGGGCCAGCCTCGCCTGCGGCAGCGCGGAGGTGACGGCGGGCCAGGCGGCCAGCAGCACGTCCTGGCCCTTCTGCCGGCAGAGCCGTCCGACGCAGACCGCCAGCGGCGCGGCCGGGTCCAGGCCGAGCGACATCCGGGCGGCCCGGCGGGCCGCCGAGTCGGCGGGGGCGTGGTGGCGCAGGTCGACGCCGTTCGGCACCACCCGCCAACGGGCCGTCAGACCGGCCGCCTCACCGTCGGCACGCTCCTGCCCGCTGACGCAGAGCACCGCGTGCGACCACCGGCGGGCGGCCAGCCGCTCCCAGCTCAGGCTCGCCGCGGCCACCGGGCCGGTGACGGCGGCGAACGACCAGGCGTGCGGCTGGAAGACGGTGGGCACCGAGCCGCGCACCGCGAGGCGGCCGGCCAGTCCGGCCTTGGCACTGTGCAGGTGCAGCACGTCGGGGTTGGTGCCGCGGACGATCCGGCGCAGCCGCCAGGCCTCCCCCGCGGTCCCCGGCCCTGGCGAACGCCCGGCCTCCCAGTCCAGCACCAGCGCCCCGGCGGCGGCCGCCTCGGCGGCCAGCCTGCCCTCGGGCGGACAGGCCACCAACACCCGGCAGCCGGCCTCGCGCTGACCTCGGACCAGGTCCACCACGACGCGGGCGACGCCGCCGTCGACGGGCTGGGAGACGTGAAGGATAGTCATCGGCACGGCGGCGAGCCTAGGTTCGCCGCCGCCCCGGGCCGGGGCACCATCACCCGTACCGGTGACAACGACCACTCGTACGGGGAACCCCCGGGCCGCCGTCTGCGGACCAAGGTGGTCACACCGGGGGCGCGGGGAACTGCGCGCCGGGGAACGGCACCACGTGCAACTGGCTCGCCTGCCCCGACCTGACGCCGAGCCGCCTTCCGTACTCGCGCAGTTCCCCGCGCCCCTGGGCCTTCGGCCCCGAGGCGCTGCCCTGCCGGGCCGGGTGGGTCAGGCCGTTTCGGTGGCGAGCTTGACCAGGATCTGGTCGTGGATGCGGTTGAGGCCCTTGGGCGCGAAGGTGCGCTCGAAGAAGCCTCCGATGCCGGTGGCTCCGGTCCAGGTGGCCCGGACGGTGACCTTGCTGCCGGTGCCCTCGGGGGTGACCGTCCAGGTGATCACCATCGAGGAGTTGGCGTCGGTCTCGACCAGGGTGCGCCCGACCGGCTCGGTGACGGTGAACAGGCAGTCCCGGACCCGCTTCTCGGTGGCCTGGAGCTTCCAGTGCACCTGCGTCCCGGCCCCGCGCCCGCCCGCCCGCACCTCGTACTCGCTGTACTGCTCGGGCAGCAGCTTCGGCCGGATCACCGCGTAGTCGGCGAGCGCCTCGAACACGCGGTCCGGAGCCGCCCCGGGGAGGACCCGCTCGGTGGTGGCCTGCACCTGTCCCATCTCTGTACTCTCCTCTACCGTTCCCTCGCACAGCAGCGGTACCGCCGCCGGCCCAAGCCAATCACAGCGGACAGCGGGATAGGCTGGCCGGTGTGCTGACCGAGGTGACCGCTCTCCGCTACCTGGACCCGCTGCGCGCCGGAGGCTCCGTGCCCGGCATCGTCGAGACCGACGACCTGGGGACCTACGTGGTCAAGTTCGCCGGGGCGGCGCAGGGGCACAAGGCGCTGGTGGCCGAGGTGATCGTGGGCGAGCTGGCCCGCCGGCTCGGCCTGCGGGTGCCGGAGCTGGTGCTGGTGGACTTCGACCCGGCGGTCGCCGCGCACGAGCCGGACCAGGAGATCCAGGACATCCTGCGGGCCAGCGCCGGACGCAACCTGGGCATGGACTACCTGCCCGGCGCCCGGGACTTCAAGGACGGCCTGCTGGAGGTCGACCCGGTGGAGGCCGGCCGGATCGTCTGGCTGGACGCCCTCACCGCCAACGTGGACCGCAGCTACCGCAACCCCAACCTGATGGTCTGGCACGGCAGGCTCTGGCTGATCGACAACGGCGCCGGCCTGGTCTTCCACCACCGCTGGTCCGGCGCGGCGGCCTCGCTGCTCAAGCGCTACGACCTCAGCGAGCACGCGCTCGGCCGGTACGCGCCGGACGTGAAGGCGGCCGACGCGGCGCTGGCCCCGCTGGTCACCCCGGAGCTGCTGCGCGAGGTGGTCGCCCTGGTGCCGGACGAGTGGCTGGCGGACGAGCCCGGGTTCGACTCCACCGGGCAGCTGCGCGAGGCGTACGTCTCCCAACTGGCCGCCCGGGCGGCCGAGTCGGCGGCCTGGCTGCCGGAGGACTTCCCCAGCCCGGAGCAGCTGGCGCGCACCGCCGCGTCCCGGGCCGCCGCCACCCGGGCGGGCCGCCCGGCCTGGCTGCAGGACGTCCCGGACCTGAGCGGCAAGCCGCAGACCCGCTGACCCGCCCGACTGACGGACCGTCACGGCCCCGCCCCCGTGGAGCAGGGGCGGGGCCGTGACGGCGGCGGTCAGCCGAAGAGCTCGCCGTAGGTGGCCATCGCGGTGGCGACGTCCGCCTGGGCCCAGAACCGGTGGTAGCTGAAGACCGGGGCCGGGCCGCCGTCCAGGTAGGCCTGGACCTTGGCGAAGTCGGGGTCGTTCCTGTAGAAGGAGCGGATCGACAGGAAGGTCGAACTGCCGTTCACCGGGTCACCGTTGGGCATGGTGCCGGTCCAGCCGGAGGGCACCGAGACGGCGTCCTTGAAGCGGCTGTAGTCCGTCCGGGTCTCCGGCACCGAGACGCCCTTGGCGTCCTGGTGGTTGCTCCACATGCCGTCCAGCAGCTTCTGCGCCGCCGACTTGGCCGCCGCGTTGCCGGACTTGGCCGCGTAGTAGGAGAGCAGCTTGGCGTAGGACCCGGCCACCCCGACGTCGTTGGTGTAGTCGACGACGCTCACGTGCAGTCCGGTGTTGGCGCCGGGCGCGGCGGAGTTCCAGGTGTCGGGCTTGCCGCTCCAGGCCAGCGTGGACGGGATCTGGTAGGTGCCGTTGGCGTTGAAGGTGGTCTTGCTCAGCGCCCAGGTGACCCACTTGTCCAGGACGGCCTTGGCCTTGGCGTCACCGCTGGAGTAGTAGTACTCGGCGAGCCGCTCCAGACCCCAGGTCTGGAAGCCGAACCACTGGTTGCTCGGCGGGTCGTGGTAGACCGGCTTCTCGTCGTAGAACATCCCGTAGAAGGTCGGGGTGCCCGCGGGCGGGGTGGCGTAGCTGCCCTCCCAGCTGTTGGTGGCACCGCCGGAGATGGCGCCCTCGCTGGACTGCAGCCACTGGAGGAACTCGACCTGCCTGGTCAGGCTGGTGGCCCAGTCCGCCTTGCCGGTGGCCGACTTGGGGGCCAGCGCCGGGTCGTTCGCCAGCGCGTAGGCCGCCATCGGGTTCTGGTAGCCGCCGTGCGCGGCGCCGTCGCCGATCCGCCAGGACCAGCCCGCCGAGGTGTCGTAGGCACCGCCCCAGGCGTAGTACCAGGAGAGCAGGTAGTGCGAGGAGTCCTTGCCGGTACCGGCCGCGCAGGTGGAGGCGCCGACGCAGTTCCCGATCTTCTTGAAGTACTTGTCGAAGAACGAGTAGCGCAGGTAGTCACCCATCTTGCCGGCCTTGGCGACGGTGGCCGAGACCTGGCTGCCGTTGCCCTGGGCCTTGGCCCAGGTGTCGGCCCAGTAGGCGGCCTGGACGGCGCGCGCGTCGGCGTCCGGGGCGTCGGTGAACTTCCACTGCTTGGCGTAGGAGTTGTCCTTGACGAACAGGTCCAGGTAGCCGTTCTTGCCGCCGTAGGCGAACTTGTCGCAGGTCGGCTGCGGAATGGTCTCCCAGACCGACTCCTGCGAGCCGCGCTGGTAGGTGTTGATGTAGGACGGTCCGGTGTCGCTCGGCCCGGCCTCGCACTTGCCCGGCGCGTTGCCGTAGCCGTAGACGTTGTCGACGTCCTGGAGCCAGTGCATGCCGTAGATGTCGCTGGTCCCGTAGGCGCCGGCCAGTTCGGCCGCGATCGGGTCCTGACCCGCCGTCACCGAGGTGTTCAGCGGCGCCGGGTAGTCACTCGGGAGCGGCATCTCGGGCGCGTAGGTGGCGGGCTTGGAGGCGTTGTAGGAGCCGTTGGTCGGCTGGTCCGCGTGGGTGGGGATCATGTACGTCTCCATGAGCGTCCACGCCGCGTTGAACTTGGACCAGTCCTTGGTGATCCGGCCGTACTGCGCCTGGAGCCAGATCAGGTAGCTGTACGCCTCCGAGGTGGTCTGGTGGCCGTGGTCCGGGGCCTCGACCAGCAGGGTCTCCACCGAGTGGTAGGGGATGCCCTCGGGCGAGAAGTACCCGTTGGCCGGGTCCATGAGCTTGCCGTGCAGCTGGAGGAAGCGGTCGTTGTAGACGCCCGTCCCGGCGGCCAGCTCGGTCACCGTGACGGTGGCGGCGGTGTGGCCGGCGGCGCTCACGGTGAAGGTCGCCGCGCCGGTGGAGGCGGCGTCGGCGGCGATGCCGACGGTCTGCGCGGTGGCCCAGTTGGCCGGGGTGAAGGTCAGCGAGGCACCGGTGCTGACGGACAGTCCGGTGTTGCCCGTGGTGCGGGCGGTGGTCACCGTGACGTTGGCGGCGGGCTGGGCGGAGAGCTTGACCGCGATGCTGCCGGTGCCGCCCTGGGTCACCGAGAGGGCGGCCGGGGTGGCGCTCACCGACGGTCCGGCGGCCACCGTGATCCCGGCCGGGGCGGACTCGCTGCTCGCTCCGGTGGAGTCGTACGCCTTGGCGTAGACCGAGTGGCTGCCGGAGGCGGCGCCGGTCCAGCTGTAGGAGTACGGCGCGGTGGTGTCGGTGCCGAGCAGGGTGGTGTTGTCGTAGAACTCCACCTTGCCGATCGTCGCCCCGTCGCTCGCGGTGGCGGTGGCGGCCAGCGGGACGGCGGCACCGGCGGCGTAACTCGCCCCGGGGGCCGGGCTGGTGAGCGTGGTGACCGGGGGCTGGTGGGCGCCGGCGCAGGTGGTGCCGTTGACGGTGAACGCCGTGGGGGTGGTGTTGGTGCCGCTGTAGCTGAAGTTGGCTCCCGCCGAGGCGCTGCCGCCGGCCGGGATGGAGGTGGCCCAGGACGGCGCGGTGACGGTGATGTTCTTGCCGCTCTGGGTCCAGGTGCCGTTCCAGCCGGAGCCGGAGACGGTCTGGTTGCCGGCGTAGGAGTAGCCGAGGGTCCAGCCGTCGATGGCGGCGGTGCCGACGTTGTTGATCTTGACGTTGACGGTGAAGCCGGAACCCCAGTCGTTGGGGATCGTGTACTCCACGCCGCACTGGACGGCGGCGGCCGAGGCCGGGGCGGCGACGGCGGTGGAGAGCCCGGCCGCGAGCAGCGCCAGGGCCGCACCGAGTGCGGGCAGACGGGTGCTGCGGGAGGTGGGGGGTGACATCTGTCGACTCCTGCGGGTGGGGGATGAGGAGGACGGAACTGTGGGAGCGCTCCCAAGAATCGGGAGACGCAGACGGAGTGTCAAGAGACTGCGCAGCAAGGGGTGTTGGCAACCCGGGGCGAGCTGGCTATCTTTCAGGGCGGGCCCGTGGGAGCGCGCCCAGCACTCCGTCAGTTCACCCGGACCGACCGGCATGTGGGGGCGGACAGAAAAGCAGGCCGGGGGCCGCTCCGCCGTCGCGGTGCGGCCCCCGGCCACCGAGGCCCGGGCGCGTCAGCCTCCGTTGATGAACCGCTGGGCCTCGGACCAGACCGCGCGAGCGGCCTGGCGTCCTACATGGGTAGCCGGCCATGACCACCGCGGAGCCGGAGGCACCGGTCACGGGGGCGGCCGTCACGAGCCGGGGCTCACTCCGGCCAGTCGGACCGCAGGATGACCTCGACGAAGTCCGGACGGACGAAGTCGGGGTCGAAGTGCGCCAGCACGTCGGCCTTGATGTTGCCGAAGGTGGTGGCGGGGCGAGGGGCGATGCCCTCGTTGAAGGCGGCCAGGATCTGCCGCTTGAAGTCCGGCCGGGGGTGGGCGGCGGTGACCGCCGCGCGGACCTCGTCGGAGACGTCGTGGTAGCCGATGCCGAGCACGTCGAGCTCCACGCCGGCCGTGACCAGGGCCACCTCGGGAGCCATGTACGCGGGGATCTCGGGGGTGGTGTGCAGGGCGATGCCCTCCCAGACCAGGCGGGCGCCCTCCTCCGGGACGCCGTGCCCGAGCAGGAACGCGCGGGCCTCGTCGGCGCCGTCGATCTCGAACCGGCGGCCCGAGCCGCGGAACCGCTCGGAGAGCCCGAGGTCGTGGAAGAGCGCGCCGACGTAGAGGAGTTCGCGGTCGACGGTGAGGCCGCGGCGCTCGCCCTGCAGGGCGCCCCAGAGGAAGACCCGGCGGGAGTGGTGGAACACCAGGTCGGTGGTGGCCTCGCGGACCAGCTCGGTCGCCTCGTTGGCGATCTTGCTGTCCGGGATCTCGATGCCGGCGATCTGAACGGCCATCAGGTGGCTCCAGGCAAGTGGTCGGTGAGGGGGTCGCCCGGCGTGGCGGGGCTCAGCGGGCAGTGGCGGCTACCACCAGTAGCTCGGGTACTTCGCCGTCTTGCCGCTGCGCCCGGCGATCATGCCGACCACCACCAGGACCACGGTGGCGAGGGCCAGCAGGGCAAGGAACTTCACCGTGTGGGGCTGGGTGAGCACCACGATCACGGCGGTCGCGGCGGCGGGCGAGTGCGGCGTACGGGCCAGCATCATCGCGCCGAGCGCCAGACCACCGGCCACCCCGGCCGCCCACATCGAGTGACCGGCCACGGCCAGCACCACGAAGCCGACCAGCGCGGAGATCAGCTGACCGCCGATCACGCTGCGCGGCTGGGAGAGCGGCAGCGCGGGCGCGCCGAAGACCAGCGCGGCGCTGGCCGCCAGCGGCGGGATCAGCACGGTCTGGTGCAGCGCGACGCCGATCGCGACCAGCGCGACCAGGGCCGCCACCGATCCGAGGGTGCCGACGCCGATGGCGGAGAAGGCGGGGCGGGCCGGGGCCTTGCTGGCGAACGGGCTCGGCTTGGCCGCCGGCCGGGCCGCGGACGGCGCCGCCGCGGGCGGGGCGGAGAGGTTGGTCATGAGGACTCCCTCGGATTCGTCGCGAGACGCTACTAATGCCTTTTCAGCATGCTACACATTAGCTGGAGGGCGGACTTCGCGCTTCCTCCGGGACCGGAACCGGACACGGCGGGCGGAAAGGCATGATGGGCTCATGAGCAGCACGACTCGGCAGCGCGGCACCCGGACGGCGACGGACCGACTGCCCCTCACCGGCGAACCGCTCGCACTCGACCTTGTCAACACGACCTACGTCCACGGCGGCACCCGGGGCATCCTGATGGACGCCCTGACCGAGCCGGCCGAGCTGGACGACTGGCTGCGCACCTGCCTGCCCCGGCTCGGCGAGCGGCTGCACCCCGGCCTGGCGGCGCTGCTCGACGACCTGCCGGCCGACTCCGCCCACCTGGACCGCTACCGGGAGCTGCGCGCGGCTCTGCGCGAGCTCTCGGCCGCCCTGGTGGCCGGTGCCGTTCCGTCCCACCCGGCCCTGGCCACGGTGAACCGGACCGCCCGACTGGCCGCCGGATGGCTGGAGTTCGCGCCCGACGGCAGCGGGGCGACGGCCCGCTGGACCGAACCGGACCTGCGGCTGGTCGCCCTGGGCGAGATCGCCGCCGCCGGCGTCGAGCTGCTCACCGGCCCCGCCGCGGAGCAGGTCCGGGCCTGTCCGGCGCCGGGCTGCATCCTGTACTTCGTCCGGAGCCACGCGCGGCGGGAGTGGTGCACCACCACCTGCGGGAACCGGGTACGGGTCGCCAGGCACAGCAGGCGGCTGCGTGCGCCGGCCGACCCTACGGTCTGATGCCTCTGCGGCCCATGGCGCCCTCTCCTCGACTCCGGGTGCGGTCGTTCCTTCACCAACGACATTAGGGAGCCGTCCCTCGGTGCGGCCAGGACAGCACCCGGTCTCCGTCAGCTGTGGACACGGACGGGCGATTACCGGGAGGTAGGTCCGGCGACGGGGCGTCAGATCCGCTAGTGCCGTGCCCGGCACTAGGACGGCGGTCAGTACCGCCCGACGGTGGCCCCGATGACCTCCTCCGGGGCGCGGTCGGCGAACAGCTCCGCCTCGGCCTGACGGACCGCCAGCACCGCCGCGTGCAGCTGGGCGCCGAGCGCCTCGCGGAGCACCATCGAGGTCTCGAAGGCGTCCGCCGTCTCGGCCAGGCTCGCGGGCAGCCGCTCCACCGTGCCGAGCTCGGCCGGGTCGCCGCTCACCTCGCCGGGCAGCGGCTTGCCCGCGTCCAGCCCGTCCAGCCCGGCCGCGATCACCCCGCCGACCAGCAGGTAGGGGTTGGCGGTGGCGTCGAAGCACTTCACCTCGGCGTTGGCCTGCCCCGCGGTGGAGCCGGTGATCAGCCGCAGCGCCGCCTCCCGGTTCTCCAGCCCCCAGCAGCGGTACGGGCCGGACCAGCGGGAGGGCCGCAGCCGCAGGTAGCTGGCGGCGCTCGGGGCGCCGAGGGCGAGCAGGGCCGGGAGGTGGTCGAGCACCCCGGCCAGGAACTGCTCGGCGGCGGGGTGCAGGCCGTACGGGCCGGGGCCGCCGGTGGCCAGGTTGCGGCCGTCCCGCCAGAGGCTGAGGTGCAGGTGGCCGCCGTTGCCCACGCCCTCCGGGGTGAGCGCGGGCGCGAGGCTGGCCCGCAGGCCGTGCCGGGCCGAGACGGCCCGGATGGTGTGGCGCACCAGCACGGTGGTGTCGGCGGTGCCGAGCGGCCCGTCCGGGGCGACCGAGACCTCGAACTGGCCCGGCGCGTACTCGGGGTGGAGCTGGAGCACCGTCAACTGCTGTTCGCCCAGCGCCCGCAGCAGGTCCCGCAGGTAGTCGGAGAAGTCGGCGAAGCGGTGCATCCCGTACGCGGGCGCGGTGGTGGCCGGGGCTCCGGTGGCGTCGGTGACAACCCACTCCACCTCGATGCCGGTGCTCAGGGCCAGCCCGCGGCGGGCGGCGGCCTCCACCATCCGGGCGGCGAACCGGCGTTGGCAGCCCGGGTGCGGGGTGCCGTCCTGGGCGTACCGGTCGGCCGGGGCCCAGGCCCAGCCGGGCTGGGCGGCCAGCGGCACCAGCCGCTCCAGGTCGGGGATCAGCCGCAGGTCGCCGTCGGGGCCACGGGTGAAGGGGCTGGAGGTGACCGAGTCGTCCAGCAGGAAGACGTCGAAGCAGGGCGCCGCCCCCACTCCCCACTCGGCGGCGTGCTCCAACTGCCCGACCGGGAAGGTCTTCACCCGGCCGATCCCGGAGTTGTCCACCCAGCTGACGGCCACTCCGTCCACGCCCTGGGCGGTCAACCGGGAGGCGACGAGGCGGGCCCGGGCGGCGCGCTCGGCGCGCGACGGTGCGCTGTTCATGCCGCCCATGCTGCCCGCGCGCGGGCCGGGCGCCGGGCCCGTGTCACTCGCCCGGCGGTGCGGTGCCACTCCATCGGGTAGCCGCCCGGTCACAGCTGCCGGTGTCCTGTCAAGAAGTGCGACGGCGAACATGACGCAGGTCACACCGCCGCTCGAAATATCCGGGGACAAGCTCCCCGTTTGACGCTATGTTCTGAACATCCGGGGAATCCGTCCCCGGTAACGGGGTCGGAGAGGAGTTGGACCGATGACAGCCACCGCCACCAAGGCGAGCGCACCACGACTGCGGGCCGACGCCTCCCGCAACCGGGAGCGGATCGTCAACGCGGCCCGGGAGGCCCTCGTCGAGCTGGGGCCGGACGTCCCGCTCGACGAGATCGCCCGCCGGGCCGGGGTGGGGAACGCGACCGTCTACCGGAACTTCACGGACCGGCGCGAGCTGGTCCACCACGTCGCCTGCTCGGTGATGCGCCGCGTCTCCGAGCACGCCCGGGCCGCCATGGCCGAGGAGGTCGACGCCTTCCAGGCCGTGGTGCGCTTCACCCTGGCCGCGGCCGAGGAGCAGATCAGCGCGCTCTGCCCGCTGGTCAGCGAGCACGCCGATCCGGACCATCCCGAACTGGCCGAAGCGGGCGCCGAGTTGACGGCGCTGGTGACCGAGGTGATCACCCGGGCCCAGCAGGCCGGGGTGTTCCGCACCGATGTCGGTGTCGGCGACTACCTTGTCGCCGTGACCCAGCTGACCAGGCCGCTGCCGGGCACCGGCTGCCTCACGGCGGAGGGCTGGTCCCGCCGCCACCTGCTGCTCCTGCTGGACGGCATGCGGGCCCCGGCCCGCTCCGAACTGCCCGGCCGTCCCGCGGCCATGGAGGACCTCAAGCGCCCGAAGCACTGACGTTCCGTCGGAAACCCGCGCCCGGCAGAGCCCGAGCGCGTCCCGTGACTTCTTCCGAGCACACCGCTCGTCTCTCGCACGCTCTCGCACCTAAGTGGGTACACCCTTGTCCGGAACCAACACGGCGCCCGACCCGCGTCGTTGGCAAGCCCTGGTCTTCATCGGCCTGGCCCAGCTGATGGTGGTGCTCGACGCCACCGTCGTGAACATCGCCCTGCCCTCCGCCCAGACCGCCCTGCACATCTCCGACGGCAACCGCCAGTGGGTCATCACGGCCTACGCGCTGGCCTTCGGCTCGCTGCTGCTCTTCGGCGGCCGGATCGCCGACCTCTGGGGCCGCCGCCGCACCTTCATCGTCGGCCTGATCGGCTTCGCGCTGGCCTCCGCGCTCGGCGGCGCCGCGGTCAACACCGCCATGCTGCTCGGTGCCCGCGCCCTCCAGGGCGTCTTCGGCGCCCTGCTCGCCCCGGCCGCGCTCTCCCTGCTCGCGGTGATGTTCACCTCCGGCCAGGAGCGCGCCAAGGCCTTCGGCATCTACGGCGCCATCGCCGGCGGTGGCGGTGCCATCGGCCTGATCCTCGGCGGCCTGCTCACCGAGTACATGAACTGGCGCTGGACCTTCTACGTCAACATCCCGTTCGCCCTGGCCGCCATAGCCGGCGCCGTGATGGTGATCCGCGAGCCCGCCGAGGGCCGCAACCGCAACAAGCTCGACGTGCCCGGCGTGCTGCTGGTCACCTCCGGCCTGGTCGCGCTGGTCTACGGCTTCACCAAGGCCGAGTCGTCCGGCTGGGGCTCCGGGGTGACGATCGGTCTGTTCGTCGCCGCCGCCGTGCTGCTGGCCGCCTTCGTCCTGGTCGAGAGCAAGGTCAAGGCCCCGCTGCTGCCGCTGCGCGTGGTCACCGAGCGGAACCGGGCCGGCGTCTACGCCTCGCTCGGTGTCGCGATCATCGGGATGTTCGGCCTGTTCCTCTTCCTGACCTACTACCTGCAGGTCGTGCTGAAGTACTCGCCGATCACCACCGGTCTGGCCTTCCTGCCGATGGTGGCGGGCATGATCACCGGCTCCACCCAGATCGGCGCCCGCCTGATGACCCGGGTGCCGCCGCGGATGCTGATGGTGCCGGGCTTCCTGCTCGCCTCGGCCGGTCTGCTGATCCTCACCCAGATCGACGTCGACTCCTCGTACCCGGCGCTGATCCTGCCCGGCCTGGTGCTGATGGGCCTCGGCATGGGCACCTCTTTCATGCCGGCCATGAGCCTGTCCACCCACGGCGTCGAGCCGCGGGACGCGGGCGTGGCCTCGGCCATGGTCAACACCTCGCAGCAGGTCGGCGGCGCCATCGGCACCGCGCTGCTGAACACCATCGCGGCCAGCGCCACCACGGCCTGGCTCAAGGACCACGTCTCCGAGGCCCAGGCCAACCCGCAGGCCTACGGCCTGGGCGGCATGGTGCACGGCTTCCAGACCGCCATCTGGTGGTCCTTCGGGATCATGGTGCTGGCCGCCGCGATCGCCGGCGTCCTGATCAACACCGGCAAGCCGGAGGCCCCGGCCGACGGTGCCGCCCAGGACGACGCCGTCCCGGTGCTGGTGCACTGATCCTAATCCGACGCTGACCTGACGCAGCGCCAGGGCCCCGCCTCCCTTCCGGGAGGCGGGGCCCTTCGCGTTCCGCCTAGTGCCGTGCCCGGCAAGGTTTGCCCCGTCGCGTCGTTCGGTGCGTGCTATCGGCGTGCCGGGCGAAGGCCCGTCGTAGCGGAGCTACCCGGGCTTTTGGCCGGTGCGGCGAGAGTGCGTGCCGGGCGGCGTGACGGGGCAGACCTTGCCGGGCACGGCACTAGCGAGTCACCGTCACGGCCAGTCGCCGATCTCCGGCAGGCCGGCCGAGCCCTCGGCGGTGGGCGCGGTGGCGGCCGGGCGGCCGGAGAGCCAGCCGGCCAGCTCCCGGCGGGTGCCGCGGACCGTCACGGTGCCCTCCGGGTCGCCGATCGCCGGGCCGCCGTCGCTGGGCACCGCCGTCACCCCGGCCGGCAGCCGGACGGCGAGGAACTGCAGCAGGTGGTCGGCCAGTTCGTCGGTGACCGCGTCCAGCCGGTAGCCGAGGCCGAGGTCGATCGCGTGCAGCTCGACCTCGCGCCAGTACGAGAGCTGGGTGGCCAGCAGGCTGCCCCGGTAGGGGCTGGGGAGCTGCCAGTCCTCCTCGCCCAGCTTCTCCCAGGCCGCGAACAGCGTCTCGGAGCCCTGGGCGAAGGACTCCCGCAGCCACTGGGCCGGCTTGTCGTGGTTGGCCTCGATCAGCCCGTTCCGGGAGGCCGGGCCCCGGTCGTAGACGGCGGTCTGCTCGCCGCGCAGGGCGTACTCCGCCTGGCGGGCGAAGGCCGGGCCCATGCCCGCGAGGTGGGCCAGGATGTGGCCCCTGGTCCACTCGGGCAGCTCGGTGGCCGCCCGGGCCTGCTCGTCGGTCAGCTCCGCGATCAGCTCGCCCAGTCGGTCGGAGGCCGCCTTGATCTGGGCGATCCGCTCCGCCGTGCCGAAGTCGTTCATGTCCTGTCCCCGACTCTCGTGTCCAGCGTCTGTCCCTACCGGCCGAGCATCGCCCTCCGGGCGGAGGGCGGCGGCGTCCCGGCGGAAATCCGCCCAGGCCTTGTCACCTCGGCGCCGGAAACACCCGGGCGCGAACTCTTCCTACCTGGAAGTAACTTCGCTACAGTGACCCGCACGCACCAGCGCCGGGCTTCGGGAGCCGCACCGGCGGGGCCGCGTCCGCCGTGCCATCGCACCCTGGCGGACCCGGCACACATCGTCAGTGCGCCTGAGTACCACGGCAGTTCAGCGCCAGAGCCGGAGCGGACCGGCCTGCCGCGTGACGCCGCACCCGTCATCTCCCGCCACCGCGCCGCCATACCCTCGTCCCCCATGCCCAGGGCCGCCGCTCGACGTCGAGCCGTGCGCCGGGCCGGGGAGGGCGGCGCGGTCCCATGACAAGGAGTCAGGACAATGGAGCGTCCCTTCCCCACCGTCGCCGTGGTCGGCCTCGGCACCATGGGTGCCGGCATCGCCGTCGCGGTGGCCCGCAGCGGCCGCCGGGTGATCGGCATCGAGGCCGGTCCGACCGAGGCCGCCGCCGCGCTGGCCCGGATCGAGGAGGCCACCGCGGCCGCCGTCCGCCGGGAGCGGCTCACCGAGCAGGAGCGCACCGCACTGCTCGCGCTGGTCTCGGTCGGCGACCGGCTGGACGCGGCGGCCACCGCCGACCTGGTGATCGAGGAGGTCCCGGAGCAGCTGGAGCTGAAGCGCGAGCTGTTCGCCGAGCTGGACCGGATCTGCCCGCCGGAGACGGTGCTGGCCACCGGCACCACCGCGCTCTCGGTCACCCGGATCGCCGCCGCCACCGGCCGCCCCGAGCGGGTGCTGGGCCTGCACTTCTTCAACCCCGTGCACACCATGAAGCTGGTCGAGGTGGTCCGCACCGTGCTGACCACCCCTCAGGTGGCCGAGCAGGCCGCCGAGTTCGCCCGCGACCTGGGCAAGGAGCCGGTGGCCGCCGGTGACCGGCCCGGTTTCGTGGTGAACGGGCTGCTGTTCGCGTACCTCAACCAGGCCGCCGCGATGTACGAGTCCAAGTACGCCACCCGGGAGGACATCGACGCCGCCATGCGGCTCGGCTGCGGCCTGCCGATGGGCCCACTGGCGCTGCTGGACCTGATCGGCGTGGACACCGCGCGCACCGTCCTGGAGGCGATGTACGAGCAGTCCAGGGACCGGCTGCACGCCCCCGCCCCGATCCTCGGCCAGCTGGTCGCGGCCGGGCTGCTGGGCCGCAAGAGCGGGCGCGGCTTCTACACCTACCAGTCCCCCGGCTCCTCCCGGGTGGTGACCGAGACCGGCGCCGCCGCTGCCGAGCGCCCGGCCGGGCGCGAGGTGCGCACCGTCGGCGTCTGCGGCTCCGGCACCATGGCCACCGGCATCGCCGAGGTGTTCGCCAAGGCCGGGTACGCGGTGGTGCTGACCGCCCGCAGCCAGGCCAAGGCGGACGCCGCCAAGGCCCAGCTGGCCGGTTCGCTGGAGCGCTCGGTCAAGCGCGGCCGGCTGACCGAGGAGCAGCGCGACGCCGCGCTGGCCCTGGTCACCCCGGCCGGTTCGTACCAGGAGCTGGCCGAGGCCGACCTGGTGGTGGAGGCGGTGGCCGAGGACCTGGCGGTCAAGCGGGAGCTGTTCGCCACCCTGGACAAGATCTGCAAGCCGGGCGCGGTGCTGGCCACCACCACCTCCTCGCTGCCGGTGATCAGCTGTGCGACCGCCACCTCGCGGCCGCAGGACGTGATCGGCATGCACTTCTTCAACCCGGCCCCGGCGATGAAGCTGGTCGAGGTGGTCTCCACCGTGCTGACCGCGCCGGACGTCACCTCCACCGTGCTGGAGCTGTGCACCGCGGTGAAGAAGCACCCGGTGGAGTGCGGTGACCGGGCCGGCTTCATCGTCAACGCGCTGCTCTTCCCGTACCTCAACGACGCCGTCCGGATGCTCCAGGAGCACTACGCCACGGTGGACGACATCGACACCGCGATGAAGCTCGGCTGCGGCTACCCGATGGGCCCCTTCGAGCTGCTGGACGTGGTCGGCCTGGACGTCTCGCTCACCATCGAGCAGGTGCTGCACCAGGAGTTCCGGGAGCCCGGCCTGGCCGCCGCCCCGCTGCTGGAGCACCTGGTGGCGGCCGGGTGCCTGGGCCGCAAGACGGGCCGCGGGTTCCGCGACCACCTGCGCCGGTGACGGGCCGTCAGCCGGCCGCCGGGGCACCGTCCCCGGACGGCCGGGCCGCCGCCCCGGCGAGAGCCGTCCGGCCCGCCTGGGGGCCAGGCGCCGCTGCCGGGCGGTGGCCCCGCCCGGCGGTCTCCGCCCCGGCGCCTCCGCTGCGGCGGGCGAAGCCCGCAGGAGGGCCTCCCGGTACGTGTAGCGTTCCGGGCATGGACCGGGAACAGTCATCCGAAACGTCAGCCCCGGCGCGGCCGGAGGGCGGCCGGACGGCCGCCGACACCGGGGCCGGCAGCCGCCGGGCGGCCGCCCAGCGGCTCCAGATGCGCCAGGACCTGGCGACCGCCGCGATGGACCTGTTCTCCTCCCAGGGGTACGAGGAGACCACCGTCGACCAGATCGCCGCCGCGGCCGGCGTGGCCCGGCGGACCTTCTTCCGGTACTTCCGGTCCAAGGAGGAGGCGATCTTCCCGGACCACGACGACACCCTGGTCCGGGTGGCCGACCTGCTGGCCAGCGCGGACTCCGAGGAGCACCCGCTGGACGTGGTCTGCCGGGGCATCAAGGAGGTGCTCCGGATGTACGCCTCCACCCCGGGCGTCTCGGTGGCCCGGTACCAGTTGATCCGTCAGGTCCCGGCGCTGCGCGAGCGGGAGATCGCGGTGGTCTCCCGGTACGAGCGCCTGTTCACCCGGTACCTGCTGGGCCGCTTCGACGCGGCCGAGGAGATCCCGCCGGGCTGGCAGCGCGGCGGGGACGACGACTCGATGCTGGCCGAGGTCTCGGCGGCGGCCGTGGTCGCGGCCCACAACCACGTGCTGCGGCGCTGGCTGCGGGCCGGCGGCTCGGGCGACGTGGAGGCCCAGCTGGACCACTCCTTCGACGTCATCCGGGGCACCTTCTGGGCCACCGCGCCGAACGGCATGAGGCGGCGCGGCACGGGTGTGGCACCCGGTGCCAATGTGACACCGTCACCGTCCTTCGAGGTCATGACGACGGGCGCACTCGGTGCCACCTCGGGCCTCGCCGGAGGTGAGGTGCTCATCACAGTCACCCGCACCGACGCCCCGCTGGAGCAGGTGGTGGACCGGATCAAGGCCGCCCTCAGCGCCCCCACCGCCTGACGTCTCCGCAGGTCAGAGCGGTACCGGAAGGCCCGCCCCGACTTCACGGGGCGGGCCTTCCGCATGTCCTCGGCGGGCACGGGCGGGCGTGTGCTGCTTCACTCGAATTCATGGCACGCGGTGTCTTTACGAGTGGCACAGGGTGCCACTACCTTGTTGCTCACCAACGCGGCGCCGCGGCTCCCCACCTCGGCGCGCCGTGCCAGGTGCGACACCACCAGCCGTCGCAGCCCCCAGACTTTCCAGCAGTTCCCACCCAGACCGACAGCGAAGCCGGTGTCCGCTCCCGGCTCCCCCAGACGCCCTGTGCGCCCTCACACAGGTACGCCTTCGGAGGCAGCCATGAAGGAAATCCTCGACACGATCCTCAACCCCGACAGCACCTCGGCGGACTTCGCCGGGCTCAAGCTGCCGGAGTCCTACCGGGCGGTCACGCTCCACAAGGACGAGGAGCAGATGTTCGCCGGCCAGGCGAGCCGCGACAAGGACCCCCGCAAGTCCCTGCACCTCGACGAGGTGCCGCTGCCCGAGCTCGGCCCGGGCGAGGCCCTGGTCGCCGTGATGGCCAGCTCGGTGAACTACAACACCGTCTGGTCCTCGATCTTCGAGCCGGTCTCCACCTTCGGCTTCCTGGAGCGCTACGGCCGCCTCTCACCGCTGACGAAGCGTCACGACCTGCCGTACCACGTGCTCGGCTCCGACCTCGCGGGCGTGGTCCTGCGCACCGGCGCCGGCGTCAACGCCTGGAAGCCGGGCGACGAGGTCGTCGCGCACTGCCTCTCGGTCGAGCTGGAGTCCCCGGACGGCCACAACGACACGATGATGGACCCGGAGCAGCGCATCTGGGGCTTCGAGACCAACTTCGGCGGCCTGGCCGAGATCGCCCTGGTGAAGACCAACCAGCTGCTGCCCAAGCCCAAGCACCTCACCTGGGAGGAGGCCGCCTCCCCGGGCCTGGTCAACTCCACCGCCTACCGCCAGCTGGTCTCGCGGAACGGCGCGGGCATGAAGCAAGGGGACAACGTGCTGATCTGGGGCGCCAGCGGCGGCCTCGGCTCGTACGCCACCCAGTACGCGCTGGCCGGCGGCGCCACCCCGATCTGCGTGGTCTCCAGCGAGGCCAAGGCCGACATCTGCCGCGCCATGGGCGCCGAGGCGATCATCGACCGGTCCGCCGAGGGCTACAAGTTCTGGAAGGACGAGAACAACCAGGACCCGCGGGAGTGGAAGCGCCTGGGCGGCAAGATCCGCGAGTTCACCGGCGGCGAGGACGTGGACATCGTCTTCGAGCACCCGGGCCGCGAGACCTTCGGCGCCTCGGTCTACGTCACCCGCAAGGGCGGCACCATCGTCACCTGCGCCTCCACCTCCGGCTTCATGCACCAGTACGACAACCGCTACCTGTGGATGTCGCTGAAGCGCATCGTCGGCTCGCACTTCGCCAACTACCGCGAGGCCTTCGAGGCCAACCGCCTGGTCGCCAAGGGCAAGATCCACCCGACCCTCTCCAAGGTCTACACCCTGGAGGAGACCGGGCAGGCCGCCCTGGACGTGCACCACAACAAGCACCAGGGCAAGGTCGGCGTGCTCTGCCTGGCCCCGCAGCAGGGCCTGGGCGTCCGCAACCAGGAGCTCCGCGAGCAGCACCTCCCCTCGATCAACCGCTTCCGGAACATCTGATGGGCGCCGACCGGGACCGTCCGTGGCTGATGCGCACGTACGCGGGGCACTCCACCGCGAGTGACTCCAACGCGCTCTACCGGAAGAACCTGGCGAAGGGTCAGACCGGCCTCTCGGTCGCCTTCGACCTGCCCACCCAGACCGGCTACGACTCGGACCACGTGCTGGCCCGCGGCGAGGTCGGCCGGGTGGGGGTGCCGGTCGGCCACGTCGGCGACATGCGGACGCTGTTCGACGGCATCCCGCTGGAGCAGACCAACACCTCGATGACGATCAACGCCACCGCCATGTGGCTGCTGGCGCTCTACCAGGTGGTCGCCGAGGAGCAGGGCGCGGACATCGCCAAGCTCACCGGCACCACCCAGAACGACATCGTCAAGGAGTACCTGTCGCGCGGGACGCACGTCTTCCCGCCCGGCCCCTCGGTCCGGCTGATCACCGACATGATCGCCTACACGGTCGGCAACATCCCCAAGTGGAACCCGATCAACATCTGCAGCTACCACCTCCAGGAGGCCGGGGCCACCCCGGTCCAGGAGATCGCGTACGCGATGTGCACGGCGATCGAGGTGCTGGACGCCGTCCGCGACTCCGGCCAGGTGCCGGCCGAGCGGATGGGCGAGGTGGTCGCCCGGATCTCCTTCTTCGTCAACGCGGGCGTCCGCTTCGTCGAGGAGATGTGCAAGATGCGGGCCTTCTCCCGGCTCTGGGAGAAGGTCACCCGCGAGCGCTACGGCATCGAGGACGCCAAGCAGCGCCGGTTCCGCTACGGCGTGCAGGTCAACTCGCTCGGCCTGACGGAGGCTCAGCCGGAGAACAACGTCCAGCGCAT
The DNA here is from genome assembly GCF_055584905.1 of Kitasatospora sp. NPDC088742. Classification (NCBI taxonomy): domain Bacteria; kingdom Bacillati; phylum Actinomycetota; class Actinomycetes; order Kitasatosporales; family Streptomycetaceae; genus Kitasatospora; species Kitasatospora sp. NPDC088742. Next base: position 26,552 of record NZ_JBVJLD010000070.1, read on the forward strand.
CGTGCTGGAGATGCTCGCCGTCACGCTCTCCAAGGACGCCCGCGCGCGGGCCGTCCAACTCCCGGCCTGGAACGAGGCCCTGGGCCTGCCCCGGCCCTGGGACCAGCAGTGGTCGCTGCGGATCCAGCAGGTGCTGGCCTTCGAGTCCGACCTGCTCGAGTACGGCGACATCTTCAACGGCTCCGAGGTGATCGAGGCCAAGACCGCCGAGCTGCTGGCCGGCGCCGAGGCGGAGATCGCCAAGGTGCTGGGGATGGGCGGGGTCATCCCCGCCGTCGAGTCCGGCTACCTGAAGTCCAACCTGGTCTCCTCGCACGCCGCCCGGCGGGCCCGGATCGAGTCCGGCGAGGACAAGATCGTCGGGGTCAACTGCTACGAGACCACCGAGGAGAGCCCGCTCACGGCCGACCTGGACACCGCCATCATGGTGGTCGACCCGGCCTCCGAGCGCACCGTCCTGACGGCCCTTCAGACCTGGCACCGGGAGCGGGACGAGGCGGCCGCCCAGGCCGCCCTGGCGGCCCTCAGGGAGACCGCCACGACCACGGCCAACCTCATGCCCGCCACGCTGGCCTGTGCCCGCGCCGGGGTCACCACCGGCGAGTGGTCCTTCGCCCTGCGCGAGGTCTTCGGCGAGTACCGCGCCCCCACCGGGGTCGGCGGCGCGCCCGTCGCCGTGCCGGCCGAGCCCGGCGGCGAGCTGGCGGCCGTCCGCGAGGCGGTCACCGCCACCGCGGCCGAGCTGGGCACCGGCAAGCTCCGCCTGCTGGTCGGCAAGCCCGGCCTGGACGGGCACTCCAACGGCGCCGAGCAGATCGCCGTCCGGGCCCGCGACGCGGGCTTCGAGGTGGTCTACCAGGGCATCCGTCTGACGCCCGAGCAGATCGTCTCGGCCGCGGTCGCGGAGGACGTGCACTGCGTCGGCCTGTCGATCCTCTCCGGCGCCCACCCGGAGCTGGTACCTGACGTCCTGTCACGGCTCCGCCGTGCTGGGGTGGAGGATGTCCCCGTGATCGTCGGCGGCATCATCCCGGCAGCGGACGCGGAGGCCCTCAAGGCCGCCGGCGTCGCGGCCGTCTTCACCCCGAAGGACTTCGGCATCACCACCATCATCGGCCGGATCGTCGACGAGATCCGGCTGGCCAACAGGCTCCAGCCCTGGGCCGCGACCTCGACCGCCGCGACCGGCTGAACCGGAAGGACTGACCCACCCTCATGAGCAACGTCAACCGTCTGCGCCCCCGCCGCTCCTGTCTGGCCGTCCCCGGCAGCAACCCGCGGTTCCTGGAGAAGGCCCAGGGCCTCCCGGCCGACCAGGTCTTCCTCGACCTGGAGGACGCCTGCGCCCCGCTGGTCAAGGAGAGCGCCCGCCACCACATCGTGGACGCGCTGAACAACGGCGACTGGGGCAACAAGACCAAGGTCGTCCGGGTCAACGACTGGACCACGCACTGGACCTACCGGGACGTCATCACCGTGGTCGAGGGCGCCGGCCCGAACCTCGACTGCATCATGCTCCCCAAGGTCCAGGACGCCAACCAGGTCAAGGCGCTCGACCTGCTGCTCACCCAGATCGAGAAGACCATGGGCTTCGAGGTCGGCAAGATCGGCATCGAGGCGCAGATCGAGAACGCCAAGGGCCTGGTCAACGTCGACGAGATCGCGGCCGCCTCGCCCCGGCTGGAGACCATCATCTTCGGCCCGGCCGACTTCATGGCCTCGATCAACATGAAGTCCCTGGTGGTCGGCATGCAGCCGCCCGGCTACCCGGCCGACGCCTACCACTACATCCTGATGCGGATCCTGATGGCCGCCCGGATGCACGACCTCCAGGCGATCGACGGCCCCTTCCTGCAGATCCGCAACCCCGACGGCTACCGCGAGGTGGCCGGCCGCGCCGCCGCCCTCGGCTTCGACGGCAAGTGGGTGCTGCACCCGGACCAGGTCGGCGCCGCGAACGAGATCTTCTCGCCCTCGCAGGAGGACTACGACCACGCCGAGCTGATCCTCGACGCCTACGACTGGTGCACCTCCGAGGCAGGCGGCGCCAAGGGCTCCGCGATGCTCGGCGACGAGATGATCGACGAGGCCAGCCGCAAGATGGCCCTGGTCATCGCCGGCAAGGGCCGGGCCGCCGGCATGCAGCGCACCTCCAAGTTCGAACAGCCCGTATCTGACAAGAAGGCCGGGAGCTGACGTGCAGTTCGGACGCACCTACGAGGAGTTCGAGGTCGGCGCGGTCTACAAGCACTGGCCCGGGAAGACCGTCACCGAGTACGACGACCACCTGTTCTGCCTGCTGACGATGAACCACCACCCGCTGCACATGGACGCCAACTACGCGACCACCACCGTGCAGGGCCAGAACGTGGTGGTCGGGAACTACATCTACTCGCTGCTGCTCGGCATGAGTGTCGAGGACGTCTCCGGCAAGGCGCTCGCCAACCTGGAGATCGAGTCGCTGCGGCACATCGCACCGACCTTCCACGGCGACACCCTCTACGGCGAGACCGTGGTGCTCGACAAGAACATGACCTCCAAGCCGGACCGGGGCATCGTGTACGTCGAGACCAAGGGCTACAAGCAGGACGGCACCGTGGTCTGCATCTTCCGCCGCAAGGTGATGGTGCCGACCGAGCAGTACCTCAAGGAGCGCGGCGGCGACCAGCCCGGCCGCCCCGAGCCCCTCTCCTAGAGACTCCGGCCGAGGGGCCGCCGTCATCGGTCCCTCTCCCGGCCCGGGGCCCCGCAGAGTCACGCCTGCGGGGCCCCACCACTCCCCACCACCCTCAGACCTTTCCTGGAGCCGCACGATGGGACGCCTCGCACAGACCGACGGCCTGACCGAGATCCAGCGGGACATCCTCGCCACCGTGCGGGACTTCGTCGACAAGGAGATCATCCCGGTCGCGACCGAGCTGGAGCACAAGGACGAGTACCCGACCGCGATCGTCGAGGGGATGAAGCAGCTCGGCCTGTTCGGCCTGACCATCCCCGAGGAGTTCGGCGGCCTGGGCGAGTCCCTGCTGACCTACGCCCTGGTGGTCGAGGAGATCGCCCGCGGCTGGATGTCGGTCTCCGGCATCGTCAACACCCACTTCATCGTGGCCCACATGATCAACGCCCACGGCACCCAGGAGCAGAAGGAGTACTTCCTGCCCCGGATGGCGGCCGGCGAGATCCGCGGCGCCTTCTCGATGTCCGAGCCGGGCCTCGGCTCCGACGTCGCGGCGATCTCCACCAAGGGCGTCAAGGACGGCGACTTCTACGTCCTGAACGGCCAGAAGATGTGGCTGACCAACGGCGGCACCTCCACCCTGGTCGCGGTCCTCTGCAAGACCGACGAGGGCGGCTCGACCCCGTACAAGAACATGACCACCTTCCTGATCGAGAAGACGCCGGGCTTCGGAGCGAACCCGACCGTCCCGGGCCTGACCGTGCCCGGCAAGATCGAGAAGATGGGCTACAAGGGCGTCGACACCACCGAGTTGGTGCTCCAGGACGTCCGGATCCCGGCCGACCGGATCCTCGGCGGCGTCCCGGGCAAGGGCTTCTACCAGATGATGGACGGCGTCGAGGTCGGCCGGGTCAACGTGGCCGCCCGCGGCTGCGGGGTGGCCCGCCGCGCCTTCGAACTGGGCATCTCCTACGCCCAGCAGCGCTCCACCTTCGGCAAGAAGATCGCCGAGCACCAGGCGATCCAGTTCAAGCTGGCCGAGATGGCCACCAAGGTCGAGGCCGCGCACCAGATGATGGTGATGGCCGCCCGCAAGAAGGACAGCGGCGAGCGGAACGACCTCGAGGCCGGCATGGCCAAGTACCTGGCCTCCGAATACTGCAAGGAGGTCGTGGAGGACGCCTTCCGCATCCACGGCGGCTACGGCTTCTCCAAGGAGTACGAGATCGAGCGCCTCTACCGCGAGGCCCCGATGCTGCTGATCGGTGAAGGTACGGCGGAGATCCAGAAGATGATCGTGGGACGCCGCCTGCTCGAGGAGTACCGCATCGCGGACTGAGACCAACCTCCCACCGGGCCCGGCGTGCGGGCCGGAGCCCGGTGACGCCGTAGGGCGTGTACCCCCTGGGTATGCGCCCTACGGCTGCTTCCACACGCCCTTGATTGACGCCCCGTCAGCCGTGTTCGTATTGAGACGTGGGTCACGAGCCGAGTGCGGACCCTTGGGGAACCGCAGCCCGCCGCGTTACGGTCGTACACATAGCAGGCACGGATCGGCACCGCACCGGACACCCAGCACAGCAGGCGGCTTGCCCACCTACCGCCTGGTCCCGATACCATCCACCGGGACAGCATGCCGTCCCTTTATCACTCGATCCCCGCGGTGGCCCCCGTCCAGGTGCCAAGCTCTGCCGGCCGGGGCCCGCGACTAAGGTATTCGATGCCCATCAGCCCGTCCCCTCACTCCTCCGCTCCGGCTGGCGATGCCCTCGCCCCGGCGAACGGTCGGCGCCCGCGCGTCACCATCGCGCGAGGAGCCACCCCCTGGTTCGTGCCCACGCTGGCCACGGCCGCCATCACCACCGCCCTCACCCGGCGGAGCGGCAAGTGGGCCGTCGCGGCCGTACCGGCCTGCGCGCTCAGCGCGGGCATGCTGTGGTTCTTCCGTGACCCCGAGCGGGAGATCGGGCAGGGCCGGGTCATCTCCCCGGCCGACGGCGTGGTCCAGTCCATCGACGCCTGGCCGGACGGCCGCACCCGCGTGGCGATCTTCATGAGCCCGCTCAACGTGCACGTCAACCGCGCGCCGCTGCCCGGCACCGTGACCTCCGTCGAGCACATCTCCGGGAACTTCGTCCCGGCGTTCAACAAGGACAGCGACAACAACGAGCGTGTCGTCTGGCACTTCGACACCGAGCTCGGCGACATCGAGATGGTGCAGATCGCGGGGGCCGTGGCCCGTCGCATCGTGCCGTACGTGGACGCCGGAACCAAGGTCGAGCAGGGCGAGCGGATCGGTCTGATCCGCTTCGGCTCCCGCGTCGACACCTACCTGCCGGCCGGCGTCGAGGTCGGCGTCGAGGTCGGCCAGAAGACCACTGCCGGGGTGACGCGCCTTGACCGTGACTGATCCTGAGACCCTGGTCGGGTTGGACGACGAGGAGACGGCCCTGCGCCGTCGCCGCTGGGCCCGTGACCGGGAGCTGCGTGCTCCCCGTTCGCCCCAGCACCTGTCGACCGCCGACTTCCTGACCCTGGGGAACGCCGTCTGCGGCTTCCTGGCGATCTACTCGATCACCACCGGGGTCCTGATGCCGCACATCACCGGCGCCTCGGCGGCCGGGCCCGACAAGCACAGCGCCGCCACCGCGGTGACGCTGCTGCTGATCGGCTCGATGTGCGACCTGTTCGACGGCCTGGTGGCCCGCAAGCTGCGCTCCTCGGCGCTGGGCGCGGAGCTCGACAACCTGGCCGACCTGATCAGCTTCGGCATCGCCCCCGCGTACTTCGTCGCGGTCTGGGGCATCGTCAGCCCGGGTTCGGACCAGCGCTTCTCGGCGCTGATCGCGCTCACCGTGCTGCTCGCGGTGGTGCTCCGGCTGGCCCGCTTCTCGGCGGTCAAGATGGCGCCCGGGATCTTCCAGGGCATGCCCTGCCCGATGGGTGCCATGACGGTGATCGCCATCGTGCTGCTCGACCCGCCGTTCGTCCCGGGCCTGCTGATGATCTTCGGCGTGGCCTACCTGATGGTCAGTCGGATCGAGTACCCGAAGCCGCAGGGCATGCTGGCCACCGCGACCCTGTGCTGGATCGTGGTCTCCATCGGCTGCCTCGCCGCCTGGGCGGCCGGCCTGCCCGGCGGCAACACCCTGATGCACGTCGGCGCGGTCGCCCAGATCACGCTGGCCGCGATGGCGCCGCTGCTGGTGATCCGCCGCAAGGTCGGCCAGAAGGTCGGCGACGTCCGGGCCCGCCGCGCGGAGTCGCGCGGCTGCTGACGGCCCGTCACGCACGAGGAAGGCCCCGAACCGGGATCCGGTTCGGGGCCTTCCTCGTCGTCCGCTGCCGGCTACGCGCCGCCGTTGTGCACGCTGAAGGCGCTGCGGCGGGCCGCCCGCGCCACCACCGGGTCCGGGTGGACCGAGGCGACGGCGGTCAGCACCGAGGCCGCCCTGGGGTGCCCCGACTGCCGCGCGCGGTGGAACAGCCGGACCGGCTCGCCGGCCGAGGCGCCCTCCACGTGGCCGACCAGCAGGCTGGTCTCCCCGTGGTCCAGCACCGCCGCGGCGGTGTCCACCCAGAGCCAGGCGGCGTCCTCGGCGGTCAGCACGTCCGAGGGCAGCACCCCCGCCTCGTCCGACTGCTCGGCCAGCCAGAGCAGCGCGTACGGGCGCAGCACGGGCTCGTCCACGGCCGCCCTGACCCCCTGCTCGGCGGTGCCGCCGGCCACCCGGAGCGCCTCGAAGGCCAGACCGCGCAGCAGCGCGTCCTCGCCCCGGGCGGCGTCCAGCAGCTCGGCCACCGCGCGGTCCACCGGCCGGGCCGCGACCCAGGCCCGGTACTCGGCGCGGGCCGGGCCGGGCGAGTAGCTGGCGCAGGCGTCCAGCAGCTCCAGGGCGCTCTGCTCGATGTGCCCGGCGGCGGTCTGCGCGACGGTGCAGATCTCCTCCAGCTTGGCCCGCACCGCCCAGTGGCCCAGCGGGGAGAGCTCGGCGGCCTCGTCGTGCCGGCTGAGGGCGCCGACGGCCGCCAGGCCGTCCAGCATCCAGTCCAGCACCGCGGCCACCTCGGCCGGGGCGTGCGGGGTGTCGATCTGCGGCTCGCGGCAGGTGCCGCGGACCGCCGAGACGGCGGAGGCGGCGTGCGGCACGGGAGAGAGCGGGCTGGTGCCCGCCGCCACCCGGCGCTCGTCCAGACCCCGGCGGAGCAGCTCCAGCAGCTCGCTGTCGGGGACCGGGCCGTCCACCAGGTGCAGGAAGGAGAGCAACTGCGGGGCCTGGTCCACCGCCTGGCCCGCGAGCACCGCGAAGACGCCGCGCATCGCGGCGGGCGGCATCGGGGCGACCAGCGTCCAGGCGTCGAACAGCGCCGACCAGCCGCGGATCACGGCCTCGTCGTCGTGCTCCCAGGCATGCAGCCGCCAGCCGGGTGCGGCGCCGCCCTCGCGGGCCTCCACCAGACCCACCAGCAGCGCCTGGCCCCAGGCGCGGGCAGCCGCCCCCACGGTCATCGCGAGGGCCTTGCCGGCGGCACGGGCGTCCTCGGGGAGCAGCTCGCCACGCTTGTCGACGTGCTCGAGCTCACCCGCCCAGCGGGCGATCCGGACCGCGTCGGCGAGCATCCGCCGGGCCAGCGGGGCCAGCTCGGAGGGGGCCGGGAGGCCATCGGGAACCGGCACCCGGCCCCGGCCGGGCTTGGGTGCGGGCGTGCGGCGGCGCGGGGCGCCCGGCTGCACTGTGTCGGGCCGGAGGGCCGATCCGGGGAGACGGGTCACCGTCGCACCGGTACCGGTCTTCGGCGGGAGCGGGGCATCACGGTCGCGCGGATTCCGAGACGTCACGCCGTGCAGTCTTCCCCGTGTGTGGGCCTCCTGTCACATCGGCTTTTCGCGCGAGCGGGGCAAACCCGACCGAGAAGGTCATTTCTTCGGTCACACAAGGCACTGGAGCGGCCATGGGTCACCCCGGGGGCGCGGGGAACTGCGCGAGTACGGAAGGCGGCTCACCTGCACCTGATCCGCCGTCAGCCGGTCGCTGGTGCGGCCGTCCCCCTGCGCGCCCCGCGGCGGAGCCGCAGATCAGCAGAGCCTCGCGCCCCTGGCGGTCTGGCCACGTTCGTCAGAGGAGCGGGGTGAGCCAGCGGCGGAGGGATTCGGTGTAGGGGGTGGGGGCGGCGTTCCAGAGGGCGGCGTGTTCGGCGTGGGGGACGGGGTGGAGGCTGACCAGGTCGCCGCGGAGGTCGGCCAGGCGGGCGGCGGCGGACCAGGGGGCGATGGAGTCGTCGGGGCTGTGCAGCAGGAGGGTGGGGACGTGCAGGTCGGTGCCGGAGGCGAGGCGGGCGAAGCCGGCCAGGTCGACGCCGGCGCGGCCCTCCGCGGCGAGGGCGCCGAGTTCGGCGACGGCGGCGGGGACGCCCGCGTGGGCGCGTTCGCGGCGGACGGTACGGGACCAGTCGAGCACCGGCGAGTCCAGCACCAGGCCGGCGATCGACTCCCGCCAGGCCGAACGGGCGGCGGCCTGGAGCACCATCGTGGCGCCGGTCGACCAGCCGTACAGGATCACCTTGCCCGCGCCGCTCTCCAGGGCCAGCCGGATCGCGGCCTCGACGTCCTCCCACTCGGTCTCGCCGAAGTGGCTGAGGCCGTCGGGTGAGTCGGGGGCGCCCTGGTCACCGCGGTAGGTGACGGTGAGGGTCGGGAGTTCGAGCGCGCGCAGGGTCGGGATGACCGGCAGGGCCTGGGTGCGGTCGGCGCCGGGGCCGTGCACCAGCAGGACCCAGGTGCCGCGCTTGCCTGGGGTGTACCAGGCCGGGAGGTCGCCGTACTCGCCGACCGCGATGGTGTCGGTGTGGTCGATGCCGAGCGCTGTGCGCGGGTCGCCGGTGAGCACCCGGGGGGTGAACTCGACCTTGGTGCCGGGGTCGAGGGAGCCGCCGTCCACGCTCTCCAGGCGGCGGGTGACGGTCTGCGGCCCGGTGGCCAGCACCTCGCCCACCACGGCGTGGCCGCCGTTCGGCCACTCCAGGGCGTAGCGGCCCGGCAGGGAGGTGGCGGCGCTGCGGGTGAGCACCACTCCGCCGGGGGCCAGGTCGTGCACCCGCAGTTCGGGGGCGCCGCCGGGTTCGGGCCGTCCGGGACGGACCACGCCTTGGGAGGCCCGGCGGCCGATCAGCAGGACGGCCGCGCCACCGGCTCCGACGACGGTGGCGGCCACCATGGCCGCGGTTCCCCAACGCATGGGCGCTCCCGGGTGTGTGGGCGGGTCTACGGACGTTGCGGTCCATTCGACCGGGGGTGGGGTCGGGGTGCCACCGGAGTGCCGCCGTACGGGAGTGGACGGTCCGTCAGACCGGGATGTCGGTGGGGCGGGCGGCGAGCAGCTGCCAGAAGCGCTGGAGGGGCGGGACCTCGGGCTGCTGCTCGGCGGCGGGGGTGGGGGCGGCGCCCCAGTGCACCGGGACGACGTGGTCCTGCTGGAGCTCGGCGAGGACCGCCTCCAGGACCGGGCGGGGCACCGGGACGAGCTTGGCGACCGGCTTCACCTGGCTCTGCCAGCGGCCGTCCACGCACTGGCGCAGGCACTTCTCCAGGGCGTCCTGACGGTTGGTCACCTGGACCAGGGCGCGGAGGGTGAGGCCGAGGGCCTGGGCAAGCTCGTACGACTGCTCCGGGTCCCCGGGCCAGCTGCCGGTCAGTTCGGCCTGCTCGTAGCTGCGCAGGGCCACCCCGATCCGGCGGGCGGCCTGCTCCTGGGTCAGTTCCCGGGCCACCCGGAAGTCGCGCAGGCTGGCCGGGGCGGTGCCCATCAGCTGCGCCGGCGGGCACCAGAGCGCCCGGGCCAGGGCGATGAACTCGGTCTCGTCCGGACGGTACTCGCCGCTCTCCCAGCCGATCACGTGGGTGGGCAGCAGCCGCACCCCGTGGGCGGCCATCCCGGCCGCGACCTGCTCGGGCGTCAGCCCGAGGCCCGTCCGGTGGGCCCGGGCGGCGGCGGGTGAGAACGGGACCGGCGTGGGGGTGGGCGGTCTTCGGCGCATGCCCAGACCGTAGGTGCCGCCCGGCCGCGGCCTGCACCCGCTGAACGCACGAAGCGGATTCTCGGGCCCGGCCCACGGGCTGGAGGTTCCTACCACTACTGACGGGTGATCACCCAGGCCACCTAGGAGGTAACGACGGGGG
>NZ_JBVJLD010000071.1:0-36046 GCF_055584905.1 Kitasatospora sp. NPDC088742
GGGGGCCGATCGGTCGGGTGACGGTGGGGTGGGGTCGCCTGCGGCGGGCTTGCGGGGTGAGGCGCGGACCGGTGGTGTCCGACCGGCGTGCCGGTGTGGGGCCCGGCCGCCGGTTCGGCCACCATGGGGCCATGCCTCAGATGACCGAGCCCGAGTGGCGTGCCTTCCTCTCCGCCGGGACCCGGACCGGCAAGCTGGCCACCGTCCGGGCGGACGGCAGCCCGCACGTGGCGCCGGTCTGGTTCCTGCTGGAGGGCGGGGAGCTGCTCTTCAACACCGGCGCGGAGACGGTGAAGGGGCGCAACCTGGCGCGGGACGGCCGGGCGGTGGTCTGCGTGGACGACGACCGGCCGCCGTTCGACTTCGTCACCGTCCGGGGAAGGGCCGAGCTCAGCGAGGACCTCGAAGAGGTGCGGTACTGGGCCGGCCGGATCGCCGCCCGGTACATGGGGGAGGAGCGGGCCGAGGAGTACGGGGCGCGCAACGGGGTGCCCGGTGAGCTGCTGGTCCGGATCGCGATCGAGAAGGTGGTCGCGGTGGCCCGGGTGGCCGACTGAGCACCCGCGTGGGCGGCCTCAGTACGATCACCCGATGACCGCAACTTCTGCCGGATCCGATGCCCCGGAGACCGGGCTGACGGACCGTCGCTTCCTCTTCCTGCTCGGCTCCGTCCGGACGGACGGCAACTCCGAGCAGCTCGCCCGGCTGGCCGCCGAGTACCTCCCGGCCGGCGTCGAGCAGACCTGGCTGCACCTGGCGGACCTCCCGATGGAGCCCTTCGCCGACGCCCGGCACACCGGCGACGGCACCTACCCGCCGCTCACCGGCAACGCCCTGACCCTCTTCGAGGCCACCGCCCGGGCCACCGACCTGGTGATCGTCTCCCCGCTCTACTGGTACACCCTCTCCAGCAGCCTCAAGCTCTACTTCGACCACTGGTCCGGCTGGTTCCGCGTCCCGGGCTCCGACTTCCGCGCCCGGATGCGGGGCACCACCCTGTGGAGCGTCACCTCGCACTCCGGTGAGCGCTCCGACGTGGACCCGCTGATCGGCACCCTGAGGCTCACCGCCGACTACATGGGCATGCCCTGGGGCGGCGCCCTGCTCGGCAACGGCACCCGCCCGGGCGACGTGCACCGGGACGAGCTCGCCCTCGCCGAGGCGAAGGCCTTCTTCTCGTCGGCTGTCTGACGACCTGACGGCCTGACGACCTGACGACCGCTCAGCCCCGCAGGTCGGGGACGAGCTCGCGGGCGTCGTCCGGGGCCCGGTGGCGGGGCCGGCCGAACAGCGCCGGGACCAGGGCCAGGCCGAGGACGGCGCCCGCGGCCTGGGCGAGTACGAAGGCGGGCACCGAGGACGGGGCGATGCCGGTGTAGGTGTCGCTCAGGGAGCGGGCCAGGGTGAGCGCGGGGTTGGCGAAGCTGCCGGAGGAGACGCCCCAGCAGGCGGCGGCGATCCAGGCGGCCACCGCCACCGGGGCGTAGTGGCCGCGGCCGATCCGCAGCAGGCCGAAGACCAGCAGGACCAGGCCCCCGGTGGCCACCGCCTCGGCCAGCCACAGGTGCGGGCCGGCGAGCGGCTGCGAGGAGGCGGCCAGCACGGGCTGTCGGTGCATCAGATTGGCCAGCGCGGCGCCCGCCACGCCGCCGAGCAGCTGGGCGAGGACGTAGCCGCCCAGCTCGCGCAGGGTCAGTCCGGTGCAGCCGCGCCGGTCGGTCCACCAGGCGGCGGCCGAGACCAGCGGGTTGAAGTGGGCGCCGGAGACCGGCCCGAGCAGGGTGATCAGCACGGCCAGGGCCAGCACCGAGGCCAGCACGTTGGCCAGGAACTGCACGCCGCCGTCGGAGCTCAGGGTGGTGGCCCGGATGCCGGAGCCGATCAGGACGGCGGCCAGGACGGCGGTGCCGAAGGCCTCGGCGGCGAGCCGCCTGGGCAGGGAGGGTGTGGTCATGCGGTCATGGTCGGGGCGGATCCGGCGGTCGGACAATAGGGCGGTAGGCCAAGGTCAGACGCCTTTCGCGGGCTCCGCTCGGAGACTCGTACGGCGTGCGCCCGCGCGTACCGGCTTGACCCTCACGCGACGTGAGGGCGGAGGCTGGGGCCAGTGAAGGAGGGAGTGGCCGAGATGGGCGGAGAGTACTCGGTGGGGCAGGTCGCGGCCGTCGCGAAGGTGACGGTGCGGACCTTGCACCACTACGACGGGATCGGCCTGCTGTCGCCGTCCGGGCGGACCCCGGCCGGCTACCGGCGGTACCGGGACGAGGACCTGGACCGGTTGCAGCAGATCCTGTTCTACCGCGAACTCGGCTTCTCCCTCGAGGAGATCGCGACCATCCTGGACGACACCTCGGCGAGTCCGGTCGAGCACCTGCGCCGTCAGCACGGGCTGCTGCAGGACCGGATCGGCAGGCTCCAGGAGTTGGCCGCGGCGGTCGAACACGCCATGGAGGCGAGCAAGATGGGCATTCAGCTGACCCCGGAGGAGAAGTTCGAGGTCTTCGGCCAGGACTACCAGGAGAGTTGGGAGGGCGAGGCCGAGCAGCGCTGGGGCGACACCGACGCCTGGAAGGAGTCCCAGCGCCGGACCGCCCGCTACAGCAAGGAGGACTGGGGCAGGCTCCAGCAGGAGCAGGCCGCGCTGAACGAGCGCCTGGCTGCCGCGATGAAGGCCGGGGTGGACCCGGGCAGCGCGGACGGCAGGGCGTTGGCCGAGGAGCACCGGCTGCAGATCACCGGTGCGTTCTACGACTGCGGTCACGAGATGCACCGCTGCCTCGGCGAGATGTACGTCGCGGACCCGCGCTTCACCGCGACGTACGAGAAGGTGGCCCCCGGTCTCGCGCACTGGCTGCGGGATGCCATCGTCGCCAACGCGGATGCCCACAAGGCGAGTTGAGGTCAGGCCACGCCCCGGCCGAAGGCCCGGCGGTAGGCGGTGGGGGAGGTCCGCATGGTGCGGCCGAAGTGGTGCCGGAAGGTCGCGGCGGATTCGAAGCCGACGGCGGCGGCGATCTCCTCCACCGTCCCCTCCGGGGACTCCAGCAGCGACAGGCTGGCGGCGATGCGCTGGGTGATCACCCAGCGCATCGGGCTGGTGCCGTTGCGGGCGGTGAAGTGCCGCAGGTAGGAGCGGTCCGACATCCGGGCGGCCTTGGCCAGCCGGGTGATGGTCAGCGGGGTGGCCAGGTGGTCGAGGGCCCACTGCATGGAGCGGGCGATGCCGTCGTCCTCCTCCTCCACCGGGAGCACCGTGGCCTCGATGAACTGGGCCTGCCCGCCGTCCCGGTGGGGCGGGACGACGAAGCGGCGGGCCACCGTGTTGGCCACCTTGGCGCCGTGGTCGCTGCGCACCAGGTGCAGGCAGAGGTCGATGCCGGCCGCGCTGCCGGCACTGGTGAGCACCGAGCCGTTGTCCACGTAGAGCACATCGGGGTTGACCTGCACCGAGGGGTGGCGCTGCTGGAGCAGCTCGGCATACCGCCAGTGGGTGGTGGCCTCCCGGCCGTCCAGCAGCCCGGCGGCGGCCAGCGCGAAGGCGCCGGAGCAGATCGAGACGATCCGCGACCCGCGCTCGTGCGCGGTGCGCAGCGCGGCGACCAGCCCGGGGGAGACCTCGCCGCTGAAGGCGTTGGGCACCCCGACCACCATCACGGTGTCGGCGGCGGCCAGCTCGTCCAGCCCGTGATGGGCCATCAGGGAGAAGCCGCCGACCGCGCCGAGCAGCTGCCCGGGCCGGTCGGCGCAGATCTTCAGCCCGTACCAGGGTGCGGCCAGCAGCCCGGCCAGCTCCGGCCTGGCCAGGCCGAACACCTCGACCACCACGCCGAGTTCGAACGGGGCCATGCCGTCGAAGGCGTACACCGCGATGGTGTGCACCGGCTCGGGGCGGGGTCCGATGCTGACCTGCACGGGACGGGGGGAGGGGGTGTGGGCGGCCATCGGAGCTCCTGGCGCGGCGGTACCGGGGGTACGGGCTTGGCGGGATCTTGGCGAGTGTAGTCGTGGGCGCCACTGTCGGGGGCAGGTGTCCGGATCGGAAGATCGTCTCGTCGGAAAGAGCGCACAACAGCCCACCGGGAGCCCGCAGATGACCACTGTCACCACCTCCGAGACCACCGCGGCCTACAACGGTTCGCTCGGCGCCACCGTCTCCCCCGAGCGGGCCTTCGCCTTCCACGCCGAGCGCCTCGGCTGCCAGGCCGACCCGGCCGACGTCTGGTACGCGATGCGGGACGGCAGGCAGGACTTCACGATCCTGGACGTCCGCGCCGAGGGCGCCCACCGCAAGGCCCACCTGCCCGGTGCGATCAGCCTCCCGATCGCCGACATCACCCCCGAGCGGGTGGCCGAACTCCCGCCCGGCCTGCTGGTGGTCTACTGCTGGGGCCCCGCCTGCAACGGCTCCACCAAGGGCGCGATGAAGCTGGCCGCGCTCGGCCGCGAGGTCAAGGAGATGATCGGCGGCCTGGAGTACTGGGTGCGCGAGGGCTGGCCGACCGAGGGCCGCCGCCCGATCGACCCCGCCAGCGCCACCCCGAACGACCTCGGGCTGGTGTGCTGACCTGCGGTTCTGTCCCGCAGGAAAAAGTATTGAAGTCACCTGCAACCCCCTGGGGGGATGCACGTCTATCAGGGTGAGAGCAAGGGGAGCCGGGAGACGGCCCAACCCGGCGGCTCTCGCCCAATGACGAAGCATCACACCGCCCAGGGAGACCTGCATCATGAGCGCGCCCGGTTTCCGCCGTTTCGCGAAGGACATCACCATCTCGCCCGCCGTTCTCGCGTCGGTCGGTCGGCCTGGCGGTTCAGGCGCCGGTGACGGCGAAGGGGAAGGGCATCGCGTCCGCGTTCATCGGACTCGCCCAGGACAGCCCGGTGCAGGTCGGCGGGGGCCAGGTCGCGTTCCAGGTGGTCTGGACGAACAACACGCCCACCGTGTGGCGAAGGTGAACGGCAGCCTGGAGCGCAAGGGCCCGAACGGCTGGGTGAAGGGCGTGCTGACCCAGGCCATCGACGGGCCCACCTTCGGGGCCCGGGCGGATGTGCTCGGCACCTCCGCCGTGCAGCAGGTCCAGGTGGTCGACGCGCACCGCCCGACCGCCGCGCTGGTCGGCATGCCCGTCTTCGAGCCCGGTCAGGAGGAGTTCAGCCTGGAGATCGGCAACCCGACCGGCGCCCGGATCGCGAAGGCCGCCCCCACCGTGCGGGTGGTCGAGAAGAAGGACTCCGTCGGTGACCAGCACCTCAGCGCCCCGGTCAAGTTCTGACCACGAAACGGAATCAGTGCCACCGGGCGTCGGCCCCCACCGCGCCCGGTGACACAATCGCGCGGGTCGTCAGTCGTACAAGAAGGCCTTTCATTGTGGCGTCTCCGCTCGTCGGAGCCGTGGCGCCTCGGGGGAAACGGATGAAGAGCGCATGTCCATAGCGATCGCACCTGCTCGGGGGTTCTCCGGGAGGGGTGTGCTCAGGGGGTTCTGGAAGCTGCTGTTCGGCGCGGAGGCCGCCGAGCCGTACTCCTCCTCCGAGACGAGTACGAATCTGCGAGTGGTCCGCAGCGGTGGCGCCGGTGGCGCGGACCGGCCGACGTTGACGGAGCTGTACCACGCGCACCGGTTGGGTCTGGTGCGGATGGCGATCCTGCTGGTGGACCGTCAGGACCTGGCCGAGGACGTGGTGCAGGACGCTTTCGCGGCGTTGTACCAGCGGCATGGCGAGAACCTGGACGACCTCGACAACGCGTTGGGCTACCTGCGGACCTCGGTGGTGAACGGTGCGCGGTCGGTGCTGCGCCGCCGTAGGACCGCCCGCGACTACGTGCCGCCGCATGAGGCGGATGCCGCTTCGGCGGAGGAGCAGGCGGTGCTGAACGACGAGCACCGCCGGGTGTTGGTGGCGCTGAAGGAATTGACTCCACGTCAGCGTGAGGTGCTGGTGCTGCGGTACTGGTCGGACTTCTCGGAGGCGCAGATCGCCGAGACCTTGGGGCTGTCCCGGGGTGCCGTGAAGTCGACCGCGAGCCGGGCTCTGGACGCCCTGGAGAAGCAACTGGAGAAGGCCCGATGACCGAGAAGCCGAGCGATACCGACCGGCTCGAGTCGCCGACCGAGCAACTGCTGCGGGCAGCCCTGGCCGCCCGCGCGAACCAGGTCACCGCACACAGTCTGCGGCCGGCGGAGCCGCCGACCCGCCGTACGCGCAAGGTGCGTCCGTTCCACGTGGTCACCACCATCGCCATGTTCGGCCTGGCCGCCAGCCTCGCCATCGGCGTCCTGAACGTCGGCGGGCACAACGTCGCCAACCGCGACGAGGCCCCGCCGGCCGCCACCGTCTCCGCGACGCCGTCGCCGTCCGACAGCCCGTCACCGAGCCCGTCCCCGTCCCCGTCCGAGACGCCCACCTCCTCGCCGTCCTCCTCGGGCTCCTCCGACGCCGAGGGCCTCGAGACCGGAGCCGCCTCCCCGTCCGGCTCCGCGAGTGTCCCGGTCACCACGCCGTTCACCTTCAACGGCGTCAAGTTCCAGCTCCCGGCGGGCTGGACCGCGAAGCCGAAGGACGGTGGGTCGAGTGCCTGCATCGCCAGCCCGAACCCGCCGACGACGAACAACGTCTCCGACTGCCTGCCGTACGGCATCTACCTGAGGACCTACGACACCGACGAGATCGTGCACGACGCGACCTGGCCGACCGAGGCGGACCTGGACAGCAACGGTGGCTGGTCCCACCAGCCCGGCTGTTACTCCTGGACCAACCCGCACACGCTGGGCTCCGACGGCCAGGTCGAGACGCAGCAGCAGCTGCGGGAGGAGCACCAGGCCGTGACCCTGGCCGGCCGGGCCGCCACCAGGAGAACCTGGGACGTGAAGTGCGCCTCGGGAGACACCTTCACCGCCCGGATGTGGGGGCTCCGGCAGGAACAGGTCTTCCTCGTGGCGAACGGACTGTCGGACAAGTACGAGCAGGACCTCCAGACGATCCTCGCCGGGATGGACGTCTCCACCCGGCCCGCCGTGAAGCGGACCGGCGAGGTCTCCTACAGCTGGTCGGCCGACCCGGGGTGCAAGGAGACCTGGGTGAAGGACGGCTTCGACAACGACATCGACAACCTGGTGCGGATGGCGAAGGCGGGTGACGTCGCGGGGCTCGCCGACCAGTACCGGAAGACCCCCGGCGTGACCCCGGAGATGGTGGCCGCGCAGCAGGAGCTCTGGAAGCGGCCCGAGGTGCTGCCCCAGCTGGCCGCGGTGCTCGGACGGACGCACTTCGCCAAGACCGGCGGCCGGACATACCCGGCCTTCACCGTCAGCTCCCAGGCGGGCTGTGCCCTGGAGAAGGAGGACCTGAAGGCGCTGGGCGCGGCCAAGGCCACCGACTACAAGGGCGTCCGCACCTCGTTCACCACGAACGGCAGGATCTACCTCTGGCAGGGCGTCACGCTCGGCTGACCGCACGCCGGAGGGGCGGTACCCGTTCGCGGGTACCGCCCCTCCGGCGTGTGACGCGGCGTCAGCCGGTGAGGCGGGCCATCCAGGCCTCGACCTCGTCGGCCTGGCGGGGGAGGCCGGCGGAGAGGTTCTCGTTGCCGTCGGCGGTGACCAGGATGTCGTCCTCGATGCGGACGCCGATGCCGCGGTACTCCTCGGGGACGGTGAGGTCGTCCTGCTGGAAGTAGAGGCCGGGCTCGACGGTCAGGCACATGCCGGGGACGAGGTCGGCGTCGACGTACTCCTCGCGGCGGGCGTGCGCGCAGTCGTGCACGTCGAGGCCGAGCATGTGGCCGGTGCCGTGCAGGGTCCAGCGGCGCTGGAGGCCCAGCTCCAGGACCTTCTCGACGTCGTACACCGAGGAGTCGATCAGGCCCCAGGCCAGCAGGCGCTCGGCCAGCACGCGCTGGGCGGCGTCGTGGAAGTCGCGGAACCGGCCGCCCGGCTTCACCGCCGCGATGCCCGCCTCCTGGGCGTCGTAGACGGCGTCGTAGATCTTCCGCTGGAGCGGGGTGAAGGTGCCGTTGATCGGCAGGGTGCGGGTGACGTCGGCGGTGTAGAGGGTGTGGGTCTCCACGCCGGCGTCCAGCAGCAGCAGCTCGCCGGGGCGGACGTCGCCGTCGTTGCGGACCCAGTGCAGGGTGGTCGCGTGCGGGCCGGCGGCGCAGATGGAGCCGTAGCCGATGTCGTTGCCCTCGACCCGGGCGCGGCGCCAGAAGGTGCCCTCGATCCAGCGCTCGGAGGTGGCCACGGCCTGGCCGAGCTCGCGGACCACGTCGGTGAAGCCGTTGACGGTGGAGTCGCAGGCGGCGCGGAGCTGGGTGATCTCCCACTCGTCCTTGACCAGGCGCAGGCCGCTGAGGAAGGTCTTGAACTCCTCGTCCTTCTCCTCCACGGTCAGCTCGGCGAGCGCGGCCTCCAGGCCGGCGTCGTAGCGGCGGACCAGCCGGGTCGGGGCGGCCGGGGCGGCCTGGAGCTCCTCGACGGCCTTGCGGACGTCGCGGCAGGGCAGGCCGAGCAGCTGCTCGGCCTCGGTCAGGCTGTTGCGGCGGCCGACCCAGAGCTCGCCGTTGCCGTCCAGCCAGAACTCGCCGTTCTCGCGGTCGGAGCGCGGCAGCAGGTAGAGGTGGAAGTCGTGGCCGCCGCCCTCGCGGGGCTCGCCGACCAGGATCGCGTCCTCGGTCTGGTCGCCCGTCAGGTGGACGTACTCGCTCGCGGCGCGGAAGGAGTACTCGGTGTCGTTGGCGCGGGTGCGCAGGTTCCCGGCCGGGACGACCAGGCGCTCGCCGGGGTAGGCGGCGGAGAGCACGGCGCGCCGGGCGGCCGCGTACGGCGCCTGGGCCACCGGCTCCAGGCCGCGCAGCTCGGTGTCGGCCCAGCCGGACTTCATCGAGGCCGCCAGCTCGTCGGAGATGTCGCCGTACAGGCCGTTCTTGCGGCCCTTGACCGGCTGCTCCTCGGCGTCCTCGCCTGCGGCACCTTCGGGGTTCTCGGCTGCCGCCGGGCTGCGGTCCTCGGTCACTACGTCGCCTCCTTGCGATGTGGTCCCGCCTCGGCGCGTCGGATCGCGACGCACGTGGGCGGCCGTCGGCCCCCATGGTACGGATCGCCACCGAACGGCTGAGCGGGCACCGTCAGGAGGATCGACCAGCCGGAGCGCGGGGACGACGCGCTCAGTCGAACCGGGCGGCCAGCAGCACCAGGTCGTCGGTGCCGCCGTCCGGGCCTGCGGTGGCCAGCAGGTGGGCGCAGAGCCGGTCCGGATCGGCCCGCACCTCCCGGGGCGCGTCGGCGGCGGCCCGGCGCAGCGCGTTCTGCCCGGCGTGCAGGGTGGGGCCGCAGCGGCGGGCCAGGCCCTCGGTGTAAAGCACCAGCACGTCGCCGGGCGCGGCGTCGATCTCGACGCCGGGCGCCTCCCAGCAGCTGAGCATGCCGAGCGGGGCGGAGAGCGAGGTCTCCACGAACTCGGCGCCCTGACGGGTCACCAGCACCGGCGGGCAGTGCCCGGCCCCGGCCAGGGTGATCCGGCGCTCCTCGGGCTGCACCCAGGCGTAGAGCGCGGTCGCGGTCCGGGCCGGTTCGGTGGTCTTGAGCAGCAGCTCCAGGTCGCCGAGGACGGAGACCGGGTCCTCGCCCTCCAGCACCGCGTACGCCCGCAGCGCGGCGCGCACCCGGCCCATCGCGGCGGCCGCGCCGGGCGCGGAGCCGGGGCCGGCGCCCAGGCCGTCGCCGGCCACGCTGCCGACGGTCAGGCCGAAGGTGCCGTCGGGCAGCGGGATGGCGTCGTACCAGTCGCTGCCGGCGGAGCGGTCCAGCGCGGCCGGCAGGCAGCGGGCGGCCATCCGCAGGCCGGCGCCGACCGGCAGGCGGTCCGGCAGCAGGCCCCGGCGGAGCGCCTCGGCCTGCTGCTGGGCCCGGTCCTGGTCGAGCTGACGGGCCAGCAGTTCGGCGGCGAACTCGCAGTACCGGTGGGCCAGCAGGCGGCGGCCCGGGTCGGGCTCGGCCGGCTCGTCGTAGAACCAGACGGCCGCGCCCAGCGGTCCGTCCTCGGGGGTGGTCAGCGGGAGGGCGAAGCAGGCGCCCAGGCCCAGCTGCCCGGCCACCTCGCGGAACCGCGGCCCGGCCGCCGGGTCCTCGGCCAGATCGCTGATCAGCAGCTGCCCGGGCTCGCCGGGATGGCTCAACAGCCCGGCGAACGGGCCGTGTTCGGCCGGGACGGTCTCCAGCGCGCCGAGCTCGGCCCGGTCCAGGCCGAGGCCGACCGGCCGTCCGGCGCCCCGGGCGGTGGTGGTGATCAGGCCGCGCCGGGCGCCGAGCAGGGCGGCCCCGGAGGCCAGCACGGTGGCCAGGGTGGCGGCCAGGCCGCGGGCCCGGGTGAGCAGTTCGGTGTGCTCCTGGAGCACCGTGAGATCGGACAGCTGTCCGGCCAAACGGTCCTGCAGGTCGGCCGTTCCGCTGGTGGCCAGGAAGCCGAGGTCCGGCAGCACGGCGATGGTCGCCGCTGCCGGTGGCTTGGCGTCGGTCATGTCCCAACTCCCCACACATTGGTACGTGTCACGCAGGACCCTCAGGACCGCCCAAAAGGATTGCTATGTCACTACTCGGCATCAATCCACCACTTGTACACAGGCCGAAAGGGGCATGTCCAGAATCGGGACAAGGCCGGATGGCTGGTTCTCTCCCGCTCCCACCTGCCCGGACGCCGCTCCCGGGCGGGTGCCGGAGGTGCTCCGGACCGGGCCGCTGCGGCCGACGGTCCGTCAGGTGCCGTCGGTGATCGTAGGGTTCAGCCGCCCGCGGTCCGACCGGGCCGGGCGTCACTCACCCGTACGGTGGAACCGGAGGCTCCTGAGGAGCGTCCGTCCGGTCGTATGCGGGATTCTCGTTCCGGGGCCACCGTGGCCCAGGCCCCGCCCTGGCCTGCTCGGGTCCGGAAGCGGCCGTGGAAGCGGAAAGGAACGAGCGCCGATGCCATGGTCACGTCCCCGACAGGGCACCACCCGGGGTCACGGTCCCGCTGCCGGCCGGGTCTGGCTGCGCTGGCCGGGCAGCCGGCGCCGGGGCAGGGCCGCGCTGCGCGGGGCCGCGCTGGAGGCCGCCGCCCGCGGCTGGCCGGTGCTGCCGGGCGCGCACCAGGCTCCGGGCCGGCCCGGAGCCTGTTCCTGCGCCGACCCGGGCTGTCCCTCGCCCGGCGCGCATCCGCACGATCCGCCGCTGGTGGCGGCCACCACCGATGCCCGGATGGTGAGTTGGTGGTGGGAGCGGCGCAGTCCGGACGCCCCGGTGCTGCTGGCCACCGGGCGGACGGTCAGCGCGGTGAGCGTCCCGGCCAGGGCGGGGGCGCGGGCGCTGGCCTGGTTCGACCTGATGGGCCTGCCGGTCGGCCCGGTGCTGGCCGGGCAGGGGCGGTACCTGCTGCTGGTCGCGCCGTACTCGCTGGCCGAGTTGGGCGAGCTGCTGGCGGAGCAGCCGTGCGTGCCGGGGGCGATGCGCTACCACGGGCCGGACGGGTACCTGGTGCTGCCGCCCTCGCGGACCGGGTACGGTACGGGCTCGGTGCGGTGGGTCCGGCCGCCGGTCGGGGACCGGCCCTGGCTGCCCGAGGTGGGAGGCCTGCTCGGCGCGCTGATCGCGGCGAGTTCGGCTGACGCCGCCTCAACTTCCCTCGGGAAACAGTGAATCCGGCCGCTGGCGACGGGGGATGCACCAGCGACCGGACTGTTTAAATGGTAACAAAGATCCTCGTCCGCGCCAATTTGTCCAAGGACTCTGTCACCTGGGGTTTCTCCCCCAGGGCGGCGAATGTGACCGGAGTCACTTCGCCGCCACGGACCTTCAGCTGAGGGTCACCTGACGGTTCACCAGGTTGGCCCGGGCCTTGCGCTCCTCGACGGTCAGCGGGGCCCCGTCGGCCAGCGCCCCGGCCAGCCGCTCGGCGAACGCGGCGGCGGGCGCCTCGCAGTCGGCGGCGGTCATCGACTGCGGCAGGTCCCAGACCGGAACGGTCAGGCCGTGCGCACGGAACGAGCCGACCAGCCGGGTGTCCTCGCCCAGCGAGGACTCGCCGGCCGCGTCCAGCCGGGCCAGCGCGTCCAGCAGCTGCTCCTCCGGCACCGTCATCACCCAGCGCAGGTGGTTCTTGTCCGGCGCGGCGCACCAGTACGAGGACGGCACGCTGGAGATCTTCTCGGTCGGGATGGCCGAGGCGTTGGCCCGCTCCAGGGAGGCGGCCACCTCGCCCTCGGCGGCCTCGGCGTCCTCCAGCCAGAACTCGAAGCCGGTGAACACCTCGGGGGTGAACTCGGCCTCCAGGTCCAGCAGTTCCTGCAGACGGCGGCCGCCGGCCACGGTCCGGCGGGCCGGCACCGGGGAGCCCGGCGTGGTGGCCAGGGCCAGCTCCAGGGCGTCCGCCAGGTCACGGCTCAGGTCACCGGAGGAGGACTGGGTCTGCAGGCCCAGCAGGATCGAGCCGTCCGGGCGGCGCAACGCGGGCCAGGCCAGCGGCAGCACGGTGGCCAGGGTGACGGACGGGACCGGCCCCTCGGCGGTGTCGGCCACGCCCTTGGCCAGGGTCAGCGGCACGGTGGCGGCGGGCACCAGCTCGCGCAGCGCGACCCAGTCGGCCTCGCCGGGCAGGCCCTCGAACGGGCGGTGCACCAGCTCCTGGACGGCGTGCGCGGCCTCCCGGCCGTGACAGGCCTTGTACCGGCGGCCCGAGCCGCAGGGGCAGTCCTCACGGGCTCCCACCACGGGGATCTCACCCGAGGTCGGGGTGGTGGACGGACGGCGCTGCGGCGACTTCTTCGCGGCCTTCTTGGCCATGGTGCGGCTCCCGGTACGGCGACTGGCTTGCCCTGGAAGCCTACTGAGCTTTCGACGGGTGCCGCGTCCATGTCGTGCCGCCCGGCCCCGAAGGGCGTCGCGCGGCGCGGCGGACGGCGCGGCGGACGGACCGTCAGGCGGTGCGCGCGCCGCGGTCCGGGTGCAGCGCCAGCGCGGCCCAGACCGTCACCTGGCCCGGGGTGTCCCGGACTCCCCAGTCGATGGCCAGCCGCCCGACGATGGCCAGGCCGCGGCCGCCGCGAGCGGTGAGCGAGGGGCGGGCCGGGAGCGGACGGGTGGTCGCGCCGCCGTCGGTGACCTCCAGGGTGAGCGAGCCGTCCCCGGGCAGCTGCCAGTGGACCGTCACCCCTTCGGGTTCGCCGTCCTCGCCGCGCCCGGCGCCGACCAGGACCGGAGCCGGGTAGCCTCCCGGCGCGTCGTCCTTGAGGTCGGCCAGCCGGCCCAGCGGGCGGGCGTACCGACAGGAGTTGCTGAGCAATTCGGACAGGATCAGGACAGCGTCGTCGATCACCGTCTCGTCCACCGAGCGGTCACCCAGATCGCTGCGCAACCGGCGTCGTGCCGCTCCGACTCCGGCGGGCCCGTGCGGCACCGCCATGGTCGATGAAGTCGGCACCTCGTGTGCCATCATCAACGCCACCCCCGGACCTCCTTCAGCATTCGCCGAGGGATGGATGCCCCTTGGTAATGCGTCGGAAACGGGCGTTCATCGATCGCGGCACGACATTAACGGCCTTCGTAACTCGCGGTGGGCACATGGTGATTGGCTGCTCACGGAACGTCGTGAAAGCGACCGGAATTGGACACTCCAGGTGCTTTGCGCCGCAGTTCACGCCCGTTCACAACCGTGCGCGGGTCATTATCGGCCGACTTGACGTACTTATCGGCCGAGTTGACTCAGAACCGCCCTCGGCCGGTTCGTGATGATGGCCTCGACGCCCAGCTCCAGGCAGAGCTCGACGTCGGCCGGCTCGTCCACCGTCCACACGTGCACCCGGTGCCCGGCCCGGCGCAGCGCCGGCACCAGTCCGGGGTCGGCCCGCACCAGCTCGATCCCGGGGCCGGCGATCCGGGCCCCGCCGGGCAGCGCCCGGGTGCGGCCGAGCAGCGGCAGCCGGCGCTCCAGCAGGTAGACGGTCGGCACCGCCGGAGCGGCCCGGCGGACCCGGCGCAGCGAGAGTTCGGAGAAGCTCATGATCCGGACGGAGGACTCCTCCGGGCTGTCCGCCAGCAGGCCGAAGCGGGCCAGCTGGCGCAGCAGTTCGGCCTCGGTCCGCCCGGCGTACCGGGTCGGGTGCTTGGTCTCGATCGCCAGCTCGATCCGGCGGCCGGCGTCCACCGCCAGCTCCAGCAGCTGCTCCAGGGTGAGCACCGGGCTGGGCTCGGGGGCCTCGGGGTGCTTCCAGGAGCCGAAGTCCATCGCCTGCAGCTGAGCCAGCGTCAGGGCGGAGACCGCGCCCCGGCCGTCCGAGGTGCGGGTCACGGTGCGGTCGTGGACGCAGACCAGCTGCCCGTCGGCGGTCAGCCGGACGTCGCACTCCAGGCCGTCCGCGCCCTCCTCGATCGCCAGCTGGTACGCGGCGAGGGTGTGCTCGGCGCGGGCCGCGGAGGAGCCGCGGTGGGCGATCACCCGGACCGCCGCGCGGTCAGGGCTGTTCGTCGAGGTCAAGGGCTGGTCCCGGGTGTCCACACGGGCCACCCTACGAGGCGCCCGGTGACCGTCGGCCGCCGCCACGGGAAACTCCGGGTGAAGTCCCCGTGGCGGCGGGTCGGCTCACTTGCGGGGCTGGACCGCCAGGGTGGCCAGGCCGGCCACCAGGAAGGAGAACAGCGAGGCCGAGGTCCAGGCCTGCGGGGCGAAGCCCACCGCCGACTGCAGGTCCTGCCACATGCCCTGCCAGCCGTCGATCGCGGTCGGCGCGATGAACTGGTAGGTGGCGAAGCCGAGCGCCCACGGCAGCAGCATCAGGGGCCGGCCGGGCGCGTCCTCACTCAGGTTCCAGCCCTTCCGGCCGCTACCGAGGAAGTAGTCCGCGGCCAGCACCGCGAACATCGGCACGAAGACCGCGCCGATCAGGCCGAGGAAGGCGTAGTAGGAGGCGGTGAACTCGTCGATGTTCAGCGCCAGCACCGTCACCAGCGCGCCGATCCCGCCGGTCAGCACCCGGCGGTCCACCTTCGGCAGCAGGTTCTGCACCGACATCGCGGTGGAGTAGACGTTGGCGAAGGACTGGTCGGTCTCCCGGATCACCAGCACCAGCAGGAAGGCCCAGCCGGCCGCGACGCCGGTGAAGGAGGAGAAGATCCGGGTCGCGTCGCCCTCGGACTGCAGCAGCGCCACCACGCCGAGCAGGTAGCACCAGACCTGCGCCAGCGAGTAGCCGGAGAAGGTGGCCCAGTAGGCGGAGGAGGAGCTGCGGGCGTGCCGGGTGTAGTCGGCGGCCAGCGGCACGAAGGAGATCGAGACCGCGATGATCGCGTCGGTCGCGCCCAGGAAGCCGGTCCAGTTGCCCGCACCGGGGTTCGGCACGCCCTGGCGGACCAGCTGGACGGTGAAGTACACCATCGCGATGCCCACCGCGATGGTCACGTACTTGCGCAGCACCGCGATCGAGCCCAGCGGCCAGATGGTCAGCGCCGTGGTCAGCACCCCGGCCAGCAGGACGAACAGCCACCGCCAGCCCTGAGTGCCCGTCACCTCCTGGGCGCCCATCGCGATCACCAGCAGCTCGTACACGCCCCAGCCGACGCACTGCGCGATGTTCAGCACCGTCGGCACGTACGACAGCCGGGTACCGAACAGGCCGCGCAGCAGGGCCATCGCGGGGGCGCCGGTGCGGGCGCCGATCAGCGCGGCGACGCCCAGCATCGAGGTGCCGATCGCGGTGCCGGCCACCGTGGCGGTGATCGCGGCGGCCAGCGAGAGCTCGGCGCCCTTGACGCCGATCACGGTGGCGGCGCTGGTGAAGCCGATCAGGCTGACGCCGAGGTTGGCCCAGAGTGAGAACAGTGCCCGGAAGTCCAGCGTGCGCGGCGGCGCCGTGTCGAGGACCAGCGGCGCCTCGGCTCTCGCGGAGACGTCTTGGACGTCTTGGACAGGGGAAGGCGAAGCAGCCGTCATGGCCGAAGCTCCCTACGCCGGCATTACCCGGACAGGTTCGAGCGGTCTGCGCTCCCTCGCCGTACGGCCCGCGTCTGCATGGCGTACGGTCGTTCCGCGCACTCTCAGCCTGGACGGTCCAAGCTCCCGCGTGTCAGTTTGGAGCGCCAGGCTAGCCGTCGGACCGTCGAACACCAAGGCGGGGCCCAAGGTGTGGGATGTCGGGAACGGCTAAGGATTCTCACCAATCCTTCAGAACGCTCCTTACGGCAACTGAATCGGACATGCGGAAAACTATGGCCCAAGGTCCTGTCAGCTATGGAGGTCGTCCGTGAGCACCGAGCACGTGAGTGGGGACTCGCGTCCCGAGGAGGAGCGCACCTCCACGGCCCGTGAGGCGGCTGACGCCGCGTCGAACGCCGCCCCCGCCGCGCCCGCCGACACGGTGGCCCTCGGCAAGGTCGCGCCCCCGGCGCCTTCCTACCTGGACGCGCCGCCGCCGGTACTGCCGCCCGCGCCCGCCGCCCCGCCAACCCCGCCGGCCGCCCCGTCCTATCTGGACGCGCCGCCGCCGGTGGTCCCGTCCGAGAACCCGTACGCGGTCCCGGCCGCCGAGCCGTACCCGCACCCCCAGCCCCAGGCGCACCCGCACCCCTTCGGTGCGGGCACCCCGCTCGGCGGCTGGGCCACCCCGCCCGGTGGCGGCGGCCCCGGCCTGCCCGGGTACCCGGAGTTCCCGGGCGCGGCCACCCCGGCGCCCGGCCGCAAGCGCGGCGGGCTGATCGCCCTGGTCGCGGCCGTCGCCCTGCTGGCCGGTCTGGCCGGCGGCGCGATCGGCGTCTCGGTCGCCGACCGGGACGGCCGCACCAGCACCTCCTCCGGCCGGAACACCAGCACCACCGTGCAGGCCAGCCAGAACCAGCAGGCGGTCAACCGGGCCCCCGAGTCGGTGGCCGGCATCGCCAACAAGGCGCTGCCGAGCGTCGTCACCATCAAGGCGCAGGGCTCCAGCGAGTCCGGCACCGGCACCGGCTTCGTCTTCGACACCGAGGGCCACATCCTCACCAACAACCACGTGGTGGCCCCGGCCGCCAGCGGCGGCAAGCTGACGGTCCGTTTCTCCGACGGCTCCTCCTTCAACGCCTCGGTGGTCGGCCGGGCCCAGGGCTACGACGTCGCCGTCATCAAGCTCGACAACCCGTCCAAGGACAAGCTGGTCCCGCTCGCCCTGGGCGACTCGGACAAGGTCGCGGTCGGCGACGCCACCATCGCGATCGGCGCCCCGTACGGCCTGGAGGGCACCGTCACCACCGGCATCGTCAGTGCCAAGGACCGCCCGGTCGCCTCCGGCGACGAGAGCAGCGCGCAGGCCTCCTACATGAACGCGCTGCAGACCGACGCCTCGATCAACCCGGGCAACTCCGGCGGCCCGCTGCTGGACGCCTCCGGCGCGGTCATCGGCATCAACTCGGCCATCCAGTCGAACAGCAGCGGCTCCGGCCGGGCCGGCTCGATCGGCCTCGGCTTCGCCATCCCGATCAACCAGGCCAAGCGCGTGGCCGGAGACCTGATCGCCAACGGCACCCCCGTCTACGCGATCCTCGGCGTGCTCCGCAACGACGACTACAAGGGCGACGGCGCCCAGATCCAGACCTCCTCCGTCCAGGGCAAGTCCGCCGTCACCGCCGGCGGCCCCGCCGACCAGGCCGGCCTCAAGCCGGGCGACGTCATCACCAAGCTCGGCGGCCACGTCATCGACAGCGGCCCGACCCTGGTCAGCGAGATCTGGACGTACAAGCCCGGCGACAAGGTCGAGGTCGAGTACACCCGCGACGGCAAGGCCGCCAAGACCACCGTCACCCTCGGCGAACGCAAGGGCGACAACTAGGCCCGACCGGCAAAAGGGTGTGCACGGATCCCCGGCGGAACCGTTAGGCTGACCTCCGCCTGGAGAGTTGCCCGAGCGGCCTAAGGGACCAGTCTTGAAAACTGTCGTGGCGTGACCCGTCACCGTGGGTTCAAATCCCACACTCTCCGCCGTGCGAAGGCCCCCGACCACCGTAGTGGTCGGGGGCCTTCGGCTTGGGCGGGTTGACGCGGGGTCAGATCAGCAGGCCGCCGCTGACCTCCAGGCGTTGGCCGGTGGTCCAGCCGGCGGCGGGGGAGGCGAGGAAGGCGACCATCTCCGCGATGTCCTCGGGGGAGCCGATGCGGTCGAGGGCGGAGAGGGAGGCGAGGGAGGCGGCGGCCTCGGGGGTGGTGCGGCGGCGGGCGTTCATGTCGGTGGCGACGTAGCCGGGGGCCACGGTGTTGACGGTGATGTTGCGCGGGCCGAGGTCCTTGGCCAGGGCGAGGGTGAGGGCCTCCAGAGCGCCCTTGGTCATCGCGTAGCCGATCGACTCGGGGAAGGAGATCCGGGTGGCGGCGGAGGAGATGTTGACGATCCGTCCGCCCTCGCGCAGGTCGGGCAGCAGTTGCTGGATCAGCAGCAGCGGCGAGCGGGTGTTGACCAGGTGCAGCCGGTCGTAGTGCTCGACCGAGAGCTCGGCCAGGTGGCCGCCGCCGGAGAGGGCGGCGTTGTTGACCAGGATGTCCAGGCCGCGTCCGGCGCCGGCCGCGTCGAGCGCCTCCCAGAGCCGCGCGCAGAGCAGGACCGGCCCGTCGAGCTCGGCCAGGTCGGTGCCGACCGTGACGGCCCGCCCTCCCTCCTTCTCGATCAGCCGCACCGTCTCCTCGGCGGCGGCCTCGTTCACCCCGTAGTGGACCACCACCAGTGCGCCGTCGGCGGCCAGCCTGCGGGCGATGCCCCGGCCGATCCCCCGGCTGGCACCGGTGACTAGTGCGGTCTTGCCCTCCAGTGCTCCCATCGGAGCCCCCTCTCCGGTCGGAAACCTGTCGCGGAGATCCAACCACAGTGCGGTGATCGGCATGTGACGGAGTGACAGATGCGGGTTTGTCCGTGTCGGGGAGCGGGCGGAGAGTCGTCGGTAGGTGTGGGCGCGGCTTCGACGGAGAGGCAGGCACGGGCGATGAGCATCCTGGGAGAGGACACCCCGGCGGTCCGCGGTGGCCACGTGCTGGCGGAGGCGGCCGGAGGCCTGCCGGAGGTGATCCTGATCGCGGCGGGCGGCGAGGAGCCGGTGGCGCTGCGGGCCCGGGAGATCCTGGAGGCGGCGGGGGTGTCCACCCGGGTGGTGGGGATGGACTGCCCGGCCCGGTTCGAGCGCCAGGCGCGGGAGTACCGGGAGCGGGTGCTGCCCCGCGGCACCGGAGTGCGGGTCTCGGTCGGGGCGGGCGCCTCGCTCGGCTGGTACGCGCTGGCCGGCCAGGCGGGTGCGCCGGTGGGCCTGGCGGGGGCGGGCCTGTCCGCGCCGTACCAGACGCTGTACGAGCAGGTGGCCTTCGCCGCCGAGCGGGTGGCCGCACAGGCCCGGCAGCGGCTGGCGGAGGCCCGCGGCCGCGCCGCCTGAGCCGCCCCCCAGCACGTCCAGAGCGCCGTCCGGCTTCGCCGGGCGGCGCTCTGTCGTCGGTGTCCCACGATCTGACGCAGTACCGGGCCCAGTGCCTCAGAAGAACCCGATATGGCGAAGTGACCGGCCGACCACCGTGAATTCGGAAATCCCGATGCCAGGAATTTCGTCGGCGACCCGTCAATAATAAAAACAATCCAACCGGACGGTTCCTAGTGACACGGTTCCGGCCACCTGACGGAGTGTCAAAGTCGCCGTTGACCAGCCACTTTGTGCTACTCAAACTCAAGTAAAGGTTGCCTTCCGCACTGAATCCAGAACATTGGCCGGATATTCGGCAGCCGCTCTTTCCGGGCAAATGGAAAAGAATTCATGACCACGGAGGTTCTGAGTGAGTAGCGACGTCATGGCGGCGCAGTCGGCTCCGGCCGGTCCGCCGCTGTCGGAGAGCGAACTCCAGTACTGGAAATCGCTCCCCGCCCAGCAGCAGCCCGACTGGGAGGACGGCGAGCAGCTGTCCCAGGTGGCTGCCGAGCTGTCCGACCGTCCGGGGCTGGTCACCCCGGCGGAGCTCACCGAACTGCGCGGCCTGCTTGCCGAGGTGGCCACCGGCCGCCTCCAGGTCGTCCAGGCCGGTGACTGCGCGGAGGACCCGGCGGAGTGCGAGCCGGGGTACGTGACCCGCAAGGTCGGCCTGCTGGACGCACTGGCCGGGGTGGTCTCGATGAATACCCTGCGGCCGGTGCTGCGGATCGGCCGGATGGCCGGTCAGTTCGGCAAGCCGCGTTCCAAGCCGACCGAGATCGTCGGGGGGGTGGAACTCCCGGTCTACCGGGGCCACATGGTGAACAGCCCCGAGCCCGACCTGGAGCTGCGCCGCCCGGACCCGACCCGCCTGCTGGCCGGATACGACGCCGCCGCCCAGGCGTTCGGCGCGCTGCGCGAGCGCAGCGACGCCGGCCTGGCCGCGGCCGGCGCCCCGGTGTGGACCAGCCACGAGGCGCTGCTGCTGGACTACGAGGTGCCGCTGCTCCGTCGTACCGACGACGGCCGGCCGTACCTGGCCTCCACCCACCTGCCGTGGATCGGCGACCGGACCCGCCAGCTGGACGGCGCGCACGTGGCGCTGCTCGCCTCGGTGGCCAACCCGGTGGCCTCCAAGGTCGGTCCGAGCATGAGCATCGAGGACCTGCTGACGCTCTGCCGCACGCTCGACCCCGAGCGCGAGGCGGGCCGGCTGGTGCTGATCGCCCGGATGGGTGCCGAGAACGTGGCCGAGAAGCTGCCCGCGATGGCGGCGGCGGTCAAGGCCGAGGGGCACCCGGTGGTCTGGCTGACCGACCCGATGCACGGCAACACCGTGAACGGGCCGGGCGGGCTGAAGACCCGTCTGGTGGAGACCGTGATCCGCGAGGTGCGCGGCTTCCAGGACGCACTGCTGAGCGTCGGCGCGATCCCGGGTGGCCTGCACCTGGAGACCACACCGGACGACGTGACCGAGTGCGCCCGGGACGAGCGCCAGCTCCACCGGATCGGCGAGAAGTACACCAGCTTCTGCGACCCCCGGCTCAACCCGGAGCAGGCACTTGAAGTCGCGGCTGCCTGGCGGGGCTGATCTGGCCCACCGCCCTCCTTACTACCGGCCGACAACGGTCGATCATCCTCGATCTTTGGGGTCGTCATGAGCATTCACGGAATGGAAAACAAGGTCGCGATGGTCACCGGCGCGGCCGGCGGCATCGGTGAGGCGGTCGTCCGAGGGCTGGTCGAGCGAGGTGTGACGGTCGCCCTGGTCGACCGGAACGGCGACCGGCTGGAGGAGATCGCCAAGGAGCTGCGGAACGCGGGCGGGCGGGCGGAGGCGTTTCCGGCCGACGTGACCAGCAGCATCGATGTCGAAGAGGTGGTCGACTCCATCGAGCAGCAGCTCGGTGGGATCGACTACCTGGTGAACGGGGCCGGCGTGCTCCGGCTCGGTCCGGCCAAGGAGTTGACCGACCAGGACTGGGCGACCACCTTCGCGGTCAACACCACCGGGGTGTTCTTCATATCCCGGGCGGTGGTCAACCGGATGGTGGAGCGCGGGCGCCGCGGCGCGATCGTGACGGTGGCGTCCAACGCCGCCGGCACCGCGCGGGTGGACATGTCGGCGTACGCGGCCTCCAAGGCGGCGGCCACCATGTTCACCAAGTGCCTGGGCCTGGAGGTCTCCAAGTACGGCATCCGCTGCAACGTGGTGGCGCCGGGCTCGACCGACACCCCGATGCTCACCGCGCTCTGGTCCGACGGTGACGACAGCGCGTCCCGCGCCTCGATCGAGGGTGTGGCGGAGGTCTTCCGGGTGGGCATCCCGCTCGGGCGGATCGCGCAGCCCTCGCACATCGCGGACGCGGTGCTCTTCCTGCTCTCGGACCAGGCCGCGCACATCACCATGCACGACCTCACCGTCGACGGCGGTGCGGCGCTCGGGCACTGAACCAGGGCCGGCGCCCCACCGCCGGCCACCTCGGCTGCGGGCCGCCCCACCGGCCCGCAGCCACCCGACGCCGCGTCACCCGACCCACCGCACAGCAGAGTTGAGAGGAAAACCGTCATGGGGATCCCGACCATCAGCCCGTACCCGATGCCCCAGCAGGGCGACCTGCCGGAGAACACCGTCCGGTGGACGGTGGACCCGGCCCGCGCGGTGCTGCTGATCCACGACATGCAGAAGTACTTCCTCAAGCCCTTCACGGCCGGCGAGTCCCCGGTCACCCAGCTGGTGGCCAACGCCACCCTGCTCCGGAACCGCGCCGCCGAGCTCGGCATCCCGGTCGCCTACACCGCCCAGCCCGGTGGCATGACGCCCGAACAGCGCGGCCTGCTCAAGGACTTCTGGGGCCCGGGGATGACCATCGACGCCGAGCACAAGCAGGTGGTCGAGCCGATCGCCCCGGCCGAGGGCGACTTGGTGCTGACCAAGTGGCGCTACAGCGCCTTCCACCGCACCCAGCTGCTGGAGTTCCTGCGCGAGCAGGGCCGGGACCAGCTGGTGATCTGCGGGGTCTACGCCCACATCGGCGTGCTGGCCACCACCCTCGACGCCTACACCCACGACATCCAGCCCTTCCTGGTCGGCGACGCGATCGCCGACTTCACCCTCGAGTACCACCAGCTGGCGCTCAAGTACGCCGCCGAGCGCTGTGCGATGGCGGTCACCACCAAGGCCGTGCTCGCCGACCTGGACTGAGCAAGAAGCGCGACGAAGACGCCAACGGACAACGGAGGAGACCAAGATGACGGATAGTCAGGCAGGTGGCGGCGGCCACGAGCTGCTGGAGCGAATCCTCTCCGGACGGCAGTCCGGGTACGCCCTGCTGCACCGGCCGGAGGCCGGCGGGCCGGGGCGGATCGACCTGCTCGGCGGAGAGGTGGCCGAGGTCGCCCGGCTGGCCGACATCCCGCTGGCCGAGGGCGAGCCGGTGGCCACCGGCCGGGCCGAGCACGAGGTGCTGGCCCTGGTCCCGTACCGGCAGATCGCCGAGCGCGGCTTCGCCGCCGCCGACGACGGGGCGCCGCTGCTGGCGCTCACCGTGCGGGAGCAGGCCTCGCTGCCCGTCGACCAGGTGCTCGCCCAACTGCCGGACCAGCCGATCGAGTTGGTCGACGGCGCGTTCGACGTGGACGACGAGGAGTACGCCGGGGTGGTCCGGCAGATCCTGGCCGAGGAGATCGGCAACGGCGAGGGCGCCAACTTCGTGATCCGGCGGGCCTTCGTCGCCGACATCACCGACTACACCCCGGCGGCCGGCCTCACCTTCTTCCGCCGCCTGCTGGAGCGCGAGCGCGGCGCCTACTGGACCTTCGTCATCGACACCGGCGAGCGCACCTTCGTCGGCGCCACCCCCGAGCGGCACATCAGCCTGGCCGGCGGCGTCGCGGTGATGAACCCGATCAGCGGCACCTACCGCTACCCCGAGGGCGGCCCCGAACTCACCGGCGTGCTCTCCTTCCTGGCCGATCCCAAGGAGGCCAACGAGCTCTACATGGTGGTCGACGAAGAGCTCAAGATGATGGCCCGGATCACCGAGTCGGGCGGCCGGGTGACCGGCCCGCACCTGATGGAGATGGCCCGGCTGGCGCACACCGAGTACTTCATCGACGGCGCGACCACCCGCGACCCGCGGGAGATCCTGCGCGAGACGCTGTTCGCCCCCACCGTCACCGGCAGCCCGCTGGAGAGCGCGGCCAAGGTGATCAAGCGCTACGAGCCGCAGGGCCGCGGCTACTACAGCGGTCTGGTCGCGCTGATCGGCCGGGACGCCGAGGGCGGCCGCACCCTGGACTCCTCGATCCTGATCCGCACCGCCGAGATCTCCTCCACCGGGCGCCTGAGCATCGGCGTCGGCGCCACCCTGGTCCGCGACTCCAAGCCGGAGTCCGAGGTGGCCGAGACCGCCGCCAAGGCGGCCGGGCTGCTGGCCGCGTTCGCCACCCGGGCCGCCGGTGCCCCGGCCCCGGCCGAGCCGGTGCGCTTCGCCAAGCACCCCGACGTGCTGGCCGCGCTGGCCCAGCGCAACCTCGCGCTGGCGCCGTTCTGGCTGGAGGACACCGAGGAGCGCAAGCGCCCCGTCCCCGCGCTGGCCGGCCGCCGGGTGCTGGTGGTGGACGCCGAGGACACCTTCACCGCCATGTGGGACCACCAACTCCGGTCGCTCGGGCTGGAGGTGACGCTGCGCCGGTTCGACGAGGAGTACTCGCTGGACGACGGCTGGGACTTGGTGCTGCTCGGCCCCGGCCCGGGGGACCCGCAGGAGGTGGAGCACCCGAAGATCGCCCACCTGCACGCCGCGACCCGCCGGCTGCTGGCCGAGGGCACGCCGTTCCTCTCGGTCTGCCTCAGCCACCAGGTGCTCTGCGCGGTCCTCGGGCTGGACCTGGTCCGCCGGGACATGCCCAACCAGGGCGTGGCCAAGAAGATCGACCTGTTCGGCCGGACCGAGCTGGTCGGCTTCTACAACACCTTCGCCGGGCACGCCGAGCGCGACGTGCTCCGACTCCCGCTCGGCGAGGTGGAGGTGAGCCGCGACCCGGCCAACGGCCAGGTGCACGCGCTGCGCGGCCCCGGCTTCCGCTCCATGCAGTTCCACCCCGAGTCGGTGCTGAGCCAGGACGGCCTGCACATCATCACCGACACCCTGGTCTCGCTGCTCGGCGCCTGAGCCCGGACCACCCCCCGACCCGTGCGGGGCGGCCGCCTCCCCCGGCCGCTCCGCACGAAGGCCTTCCCGCACGAAGGCCCGCCCGTCGGACACCTTCCCGTACGCACGATCCGGCCAAGTTGGAGCAGTCACATGCGCGTTGTCGTGGTCTGGTGGGACCTCGCCGAGTCGAAGGCGAGCATCGAGGAGCTGCGCGCCTTCGTGCGGGACGAGGGCGTGGAGCGGTTCACCGGTCACCCCGGCCTGATCCGCAAGAGCTGGATCTCCGACCTGGAGGCCAACCGCTGGGGTGCCGTCTTCCACTGGGAGTCCGCCGAGGCCGCCGCCCGGCCGATCCTCCCGGCCCGGGCCGCCGAGCTGATCGGCTACCCGCCCACCCATCGCAGCGCCTTCGACGTCGAGGCCACCGTGGAGGGCGGCGAGTACCTGCTGGCCGGCGTGCCCGGTCTCGGCCTGGCGTTCGGCTGACCCCTGCCCGGAGTCCGTCCGCCGCGGCGGGCACCGGCGACCGGCCGGAATGCACCGGTCGAAGTGACGTAGAGCACGGATGAGTTGACGGTGGTCTGGCAGGAGTGCCCGCCCCGGGTCATAGAATGGCGGCCGATCCGATCGGGGAGGGGCCGATGGCGGCTGAGCCGCTCCGGCGGCTGCGTGCGGCCGCCGTCAACATCGACGGTGTCATGCTCGACGACACCTTCAGTCCGGTGATCCACCACTTCGTCACCAGCCGGGGCGGCGCGTACACGGCGGAGGTGGAGCGCCGGATCTTCTCGCAGGACCAGCGCAGCGCCGCCGCGGCGGCGGCCGAGGCGGCCGGCCTGGACTGGCCGGTGGAGAAGGTCCTGGAGGTCTACTTCCGGGAGCGCGAGGAGTACCTGGAGCGGCATCCGCTCCGGGTGCTGGACGGCGCCCCCGAGATGGTGGCCCGGCTGCGCGGCCTCGGGCTGCGGACGGTCTGCTACGGCGGTCTGTCCAGGGCTCACTTCGAACGTCAACTCGGCGTGCACGCGGGGTTGTTCGACGAGCCCGGCTACGTCTGCACCGACGGCTACCGCCCCGGTGTCCGGGAGATCGTCACGGACGTCCTGGGGCTGCGCCACGACGAGGTGGTCTTCGTCGACGACGTGGCCCGGGTGGCCGAGACCGCCCGTGAGCTGGGCGCGGCGTTCATCGGTCACCCGAGCGGGTTCGAGCACGG
Organism: Kitasatospora sp. NPDC088742; assembly: GCF_055584905.1. Lineage (NCBI taxonomy): Bacteria > Bacillati > Actinomycetota > Actinomycetes > Kitasatosporales > Streptomycetaceae > Kitasatospora > Kitasatospora sp. NPDC088742. Next base: position 25,800 of record NZ_JBVJLD010000071.1, read on the forward strand.
CTTCCAACCGCGGCTGATGCGGGAGGCCGGGGTGCGTCACCTGGTGGCGGAGCCTGCCGAGGTGGACGAGGAGTTGCTGCGCGCGGTGGACGAGGAGGCCGCCACCGGGAGGCTGTGGAGCTGAGGCTGTGGAGCCGGGGCCCTGGGAGCGGCCGCGACATGACGGAGCGTCAGGCCGGGCTGCACACCCAGGGGTGGCTGAGCTCGGAGGTGGCCCGGCCGCGGCCGGAGGAGGAGGCGGCGCCGGCGCGGGTGCCGCGGAGCAGACAGGTGGGCACCGTCAGCGTGCTGGCGAAGACCGTCCGGCCGTCCTGCTCGGCGCGGACCGAGACGGTGCGCCGGTTCGGATGCTCGACGGGCAGCTCCACCGCCTCGACGAAGCAGGGCGAGTCGAACTCCACGTAGTGGCTGAACTCGGAGCTGGCCGAGGAGACCAAGGTCGCCTCCGGCACCATGATCCGGGCCGCCTGCCGGGCCGCCTCCAGCATCACCATGCCCGGGACGTGGTCGCCGGGGTGGTCGAAGAGCACCGGGTGCCGGGTGTCCAGTCGCAGCAGCCAGCGGTCGCGCTCACCGGTGGCGGAGAGCACCACGTCCGTCGGGGTCAGCCGGCCGACCAGCGCGGGCTCCACCGGCGGGGCCGGCTGCAGGTGCACCAGGGGTGAGCCGACCCGGTTGTCCCGTACCCGGCGGTAGACCTCGGGGCTCATGAAGGTGGCGCTCACGTTCGCCACCGCCGCGATCTGACCGTCCCTCAGCAGCGTCATCTGGTACCGCAGACCGGCCACCCGACGCCCTTGCTGCCTGGTCACCGTGGTGCTGACCAGGACCTCCAACTCCGCCGGGGTGTCGCGGACGGTGAGCTGATGGAGTACGGCGGTGAACTCCAGATCGTGCAGCAGAAAACGGCTAGTGAGAGGTACGGCGAACTCAGCGTGGGCGAGTAGAGTACCAACCTGCCGGATGGTTTCTGCTATGAGAGTGGAGTCGTGGTGAAGGCCGTCGGGCGAGCTGAAGAAGCTGTGGCCCCGGGGCCACTGGGCCGAGACGGAGAAGAACCGGTCGTCGATCCGGCGCCACCGGGTCAGCAGAACCTCGGCCACAGCGGCACGGTGGACCAGTTCCTTGGGCACAGTGGTGGTGAAAGACGCAGGTGGGGCCAGCAAGGAGTGCAAGGAAGTGGTGCTTGTCGAACGGTGCACCGCCTCGACTCCGAGTGCGGTGGTCGAGAGCAGGTCAGACATGGTCCCCCCCAAAGGATCACTGTCAGCAGACGGGCGACGACGCGCAACAGCCACTTACAATACAGGGCAGCCGGTTTATTTGTAGACCCTGATACCGCGAACTCCAACGGCAGTCCAAGGCCTGTCATGAACAGATCAAAGGTAAGACAGGAGAGACCAAGCCCATGGCACAGCAGGAACGGGCAGTACAGACCAGGAGAAGCATCCTGCTCGGCGCGGCCCAGGTGTTCGACGAGTACGGATATGACGCCGCCTCGATCAAGGAGATCCTGGTCAGGGCCCAGGTGACGAAGGGGGCGCTCTACTTCCACTTTCCGTCGAAGGAAGAGTTGGCCCGCGGCGTGCTCCAGGAGCAGACCGTCTATCTCGACATTCCGGAGAACGTCTCCAAGCTCCAGGAATTGATCGACCTGACGATGGCGGTGGCTCACATGCTTCCCGTCTCGCCGCTGCTGCGGGCCGGCCTACGGCTGGCCATGGAGCGGGGTTCGGTCGACTTCTCCGACAGCAATCCGCTGCTGGCCTGGGCCGGGGTCTGCGGAGGGCTGCTGGAGAAGGCGAAGGGCCTGGGCGAGGTGCTGACACAGGTCGACGCCAGGGAGACGGCGGAGATGCTGGTCGCCAGTTTCGCCGGGGTGCAGACCTTCTCCCAGGCGGCTACCAACCTGGCCGACATGGAGGACCGGGTCTCGGTGCTCTGGCGGCACCTGCTGCCGACCATCGCGCTGCCGGCCACTCTGGTACGGCTCGACGCGGCATGCGGCCGGGGGGCCAAGGTGCTGCAGATGGCCGGCCAGGACTGAGCACGGGACGGCGTCGGGAAGGCGGAGGGGCAGACACTCCGTCGGAACGGCACGTCAGTAGGTCGAGTGGTCCGCCCGCCCCGCGACGGAGGCCGCGATCGGTTCGCCGATCGGTTCCCCGGCCGGATCGTCCACGGAGGGACGGGGTGAGGTGCGGATGTCGACCAGCTGGTCAGCGGGGACCAGCAGCGGGAGCACGGCCTGCCAGAGCCGGGTGATCACCTTGGGCTCCAGCCAGTCCCGGTCGCGCCGGGCGATGATCTCAACCCCCGCGGTGGCGGCGGCGAGCAGTCCGGCCGCCTCCTCGACCCCGGCCTCCGGATTCATCCGGCCCGCCGAGGCGCTGCGGGAGAGTTCACGGGTGATCAGGCGGATCCAGGCCGGATGGGGGTTCGGCCGCTGGTGGTCGGCCAGGCCGTTGTCATCGGTGAGCCGCAGGCCGGCCCGGAAGACGATGTCGGTGGCCAGTAGGTGCGCCAGTCCGTGGCTGAGGTCGATCAGGTACTGCAGCGGACAGCCGGCCGAGCGCTGGGCCCTGCGGACGACCTCACGGAGTCCGAGCCGCGACTCGGCGATGACCGCCTCGGCGAGCAGCTCCTTCGAACCGAAGTGGAAGTAGAGCGCGCCCTTGGAGATCCCGGTCGGCCGGGTGACGTCGTTCAGACCGGTCATCGCGAAGCCGACTTGGTCGAACGAGGCGGCTGCTGCCCTGATCAGGACCTTGCGGGTGCGTTCAGCGCGTTCCTGACGGGCCATCAAGGCTCCTCCCTGGTGGCACTCGGCGGCCTCGCGCGAAGCCCCGGTTTGCTGACTGTTCATCTTCCGGAGTAGCGTAACAAACCGCTTACCCGGTATTTCTAAGGTCTGTCATGTTTCCTCTGGTGACCTTGCGCTGGCAGTGCGTAAGATGACGGAGTCAGCAAAACCAACCAGTCGGTTCTGTACTGTATCCATCACCAGCATCTGCTGTCTGGCTGCGCGGCGCCGTCCGGTGCCCGATCGCCGCCAGACGGTGACCACGGAGGAGGGGACGGGGGCTGTGGAAGGTGTTAGCGAGAAGAACGTTCCTGAGCACATCTGGGGTGACGTGGCGGACGACTTCGTCACGGAGTTCTCCCGCCGGATGCTGGCTTCGCTGAAGCGTCGCGACCAGCGTGCCCGCGGGGAGTGGTACGTCGGGGGGTTGCTCTCGGTGCAGGGCCGCAAGTCCATGCGGGCCCTCGCGGCGGTGGCCGGCTACGGCGCCGCCGAACAGAGCCTGCACCACTTCATCAGTGATTCGTCCTGGCGGTGGGGGCCGGTCCGCCAGGCGCTCGCCAAGCACCTGGACCGGGTGCTGCTGCCGCAGGCCTGGGTGCTCAACTCGATGGCCATCCCGAAGGCGGGGGAGCACTCGGTCGGAGTCGAGGAGTCCTTCCGGACCGAGCTCGGACGGGTCGTCAACAGCCAGCAGGCGTACGGTGTTTGGCTTGCCAGTGAGGAGATGAGCGCACCGGTCAACTGGGGCCTGGTGCTGCCGGCCGACTGGCTGGCCAACGAGGAGCGGCGCAAGCGCGCGAAGATCCCGGACGAGGTCTCGGCCACCACCCCGGAGCTCTGCGCGGTCAACAGCGTGGTCGAACTGGCCGGTCCGGACTGGGGGTTGCGCCGCCGCCCAGCGGTGCTGGACGCCCGCGAGCTGGACGCCGCCACCCTGGTCGAGGAGTTCTGCCGCCGCGGGGTGCCGTTCGTGATGCGGGTGAGCGGGTCGACCAGGCTGGTCGGCTTCGACGGCAGCCTGCCCGGCCGTGGCGAACGGGTGTTCCAGGCCCAGCAGTTGATCGAGTGGGCGAAGCGCTTCTCCCGGCCGGTGGGCTGGGTGGACCCGGACTACTCGATCACCCGCTCCATCCTGGTCAGCGGGACCAGGGTGACCATGCCGACCGTCCGGCGCCCCGGCATGATGGTGCCGCCGGAGCGCGCGCTGGCCCTGGTCGGCGGCTGGTCCGGCTCCAAGGGCAAGCCCGCCGAGCTCTGGCTCTCCAACCTGGTGGACGTGCCGCCGGTCGCCCTGCTCCGGCTGGGCCGGCTCACCCGGCGGGTGGCCAAGGACTTCGCCGAGATCTCCGGCCGGGTCGGGATGAGGGACTTCGAGGGCCGCTCCTACGCCGGCTGGCACCGGCACGTGACGCTCTGCTCGGTGGCGCACGCGATCTCGGTGCTCTCCGCCGCGCGGCGCCAGGGATTCGACAAGTCGCAAGAGCTGTCGGCCTGATGACGCTCGGGGGGCGGGAGCCCGCGACGGCCGGGGCGGCCGGTGCGAATCCACGCACCGGCCGCCCCGGCCGACGGGCCGTCCCGCCCCCCGATCGCCGGTCGGTCTCAGTCCGCGCGGCGGAGCAGTTCCTCCTGGGCCGCGCGGCGCAGCGCCGCGATCGGCACGTTGCTCCGGCCGGTGAGCAACTCCAGCTGCCGGGCGGCCTGGTGGACCGCGAAGGAGATGCCGTCCACCACGGTGGAGCCCGCGAAGCCGGCCGCCTTGACCAGCCTGGTCGGCCAGGCCGAGGTGACGACGTCGAAGACGGCGGCCCGGGAGTGCATCACGGCGGCGGCGAAGGTGTCGGCCGCCCCGGCGGGCAGGGTGGAGACCACCAGGCCGGCGCCGGGCAGCAGCGACTCCAGGCTGCCGAAGGTGTGCACGTCCACGGCGATGCCCAGACGTCCGGCGGCGGCGGTGGCCTCGGCCGCGCGGCTGCGGTCGCGGACCACCACCGAGGGCTCCAGGACGCCGAGTTCGCGCAGGGCGGCCAGCGCGGAGCAGGCCGTCGCGCCGCCGCCGAGCACCACCGCCGAGCCGGGTGAGCTGACCCCGGCCTCGCGCAGCGCGGTCAGCATGCCGTACACGTCGGTGGTCTCGCCGTGGCTGCGCCCGCGGCGGTAGACCACGGTGTTCACCCCGCCGACGTCCAGGGCCAGGTCGGAGACCTCGTCGATCAGCGGCAGCACCGCCCGCTTGAGCGGCATGCCGAGTGCGAAGCCGGCCCAGCCGGTCTCCAACCCGGCCAGGACGTGCGGGAGTTCGGTCTCGTCGCACTCGATGTTCTGGTACGACCAGTCCAGGCCCATGGCGGTCAGCCCGGCCCGGTGCAGCACCGCGGTGATGGACTGGCCGACGGGTGAGCCGAGCACCGCCGTGCGTCGGATGGCCTGGCGGGGCGGCGTGCTGCTCTCCAGCACGGGGGGCTGTTCGATGCGCATCGTCGTGCTCCTTTCGCCAGGGGGAACGGCCTACCGGACGGGCAGGTTCCACTCACTGTCCCGGTTTCTGCCCAGCTTAGGGAGCCGTACGTCAGAACGGGCGGGCCGGTTGACACAGAGTCACGTTCGGGGACGACCTGACGGCTTTTGACCCTCACTCCGTCACGCACCGTTGACTGTCATGCTCACGGTGCCCTTTTGCCTGTCAATCAACTAGCTGACATGGTCTCGAACCTGCGTTTGATAGGTCGTGCAGAGAATCCGCAGTCTTCGTTGGGGATGATCGAACGGTCGTCCGAGCGTAGTCGACGTGCCGTCGACGCAACGGGAACGGGGAACCGATGCTGTCACGTAGGAACGCCCTGAAGGCCGGAGTGCTCACCACGGGGGTGGTCGGAGCGGCCGGGCTGGCCAGCCCGGTGCTCGGCTCGAGGGCCGCCCAGGCGGCCGAGTCGGGGGCGGCCGCGATCGGGGCGCCGGCGGTGATCCCGCAGTACGCGGTCCCGCTCACGGTGCCGCCGGTGCTCTCGCCGGTGCTCTCCAGCGGCACCGCGGACTACTACCTGGTCACCATGAAGAAGGTGCTGAAGGAGGTCGTGCCCGGGAAGCAGACCGAGTTCTACGGCTACAACGGTCTGGTGCCGGGCCCCACCATCAAGGCTAGACGCGGCGCCCGGGTGGTGATCCGTCAGACCAACCAGCTGGACGTGCCGGTCTCGGTCCACCTGCACGGTGCCGAGGTCCCGGTGGACAGCGACGGCTCGCCGATGAACCTCATCGCGCCCGGCGCCAGCAAGGTGTACACCTACCCGAACAACCAGCGCGCCTCGACGCTCTGGATCCACGACCACGCGCACCACCACGAGTCGGAGAACGTCTACCGCGGCCTCTCCTCGGTCTACCTGCTCGGCGACGACACCGAGTGCGGGCTCAACCTGCCCACCGGTGCCTACGACGTGCCGCTGGTGCTCCGGGACGGCCGGTACGACGAGAACGGCCAACTCGTCTACGTCATGGACGACTTCCTCAACCGCAACACCATCACGGTCAACGGATCGCCGTGGCCCTACTTCCAGGTGGCGGCCCGCAAGTACCGCTTCCGGATCGTCAACTCGACCAACGTCCGCTTCTTCCTGCTCAGCCTGTCCAACAACGGCACCTTCACCCAGATCGGTTCGGACGGCGGTCTGCTGGAGCGGCCGAACGAGACCCCGGTGCTGGCGCTCTCGCCCGGCGAGCGGGCCGACGTCGTCATCGACTTCTCCCGCTTCCCGGTCGGCACCAAGCTGGAGCTGCAGAACGCCCTCGGCCCCGGGCCGACGGACCAGGTCGGCAAGGTGATGCGCTTCGACGTGGTCAGGACCGCCTCCGACTCCTCCACGGTGCCGGCCCGGCTGAGCACCCTGCCCGCCCCGTTGTCCGCCACCGTCAACCGCAGCTTCGAGCTGCGGATGGACGAGGACGGCCGGGCCGACACGCAGGCGTACATCAACGGGCGGACCTACGACCCGGACCGGGTCGACGTGCGGATCCCCTGGGGTTCGACCGAGGTCTGGACGATCACCAACACCAACACCCGGGCGCCGCACAACTTCCACGTGCACCTGGTGCAGTTCCGCGTCCTGGACCGCAACGGGCAGCCGCCCGGCCCGGCCGAGGCCGGTCTCAAGGACACCGTCCAGGTGCTGGCGGGGGAGACGGTCAGGCTGCTGATCACCTTCAACAGCTACCGGGGCGTCTACCCCTACCACTGCCACATGTTCGACCACGGAGCCATGGGAATGATGGGAAACATGGAGATCTACTGAGACTTCCGGAAGTACGGTGGTCCAGTTCCGGATATGCGGCCGAAATGACGGACTGAGCCACCGTCAGGGTCCGGTCGCCATGAGGTGATGGAGTCGGCCGGCCACCGTTGCCGGTCCGCGTCCCGGCGCGGGAGAGTCGTGAGGGACGGGGGTGGTCCGCCCGCGCCCCACGACGACCCTCCGGGAATGGAGTAGCGACCGTGACCAATGTCGCCATCATCTACTACTCGTCCACCGGCCACGTGCACAAGCTTGCCGAGGAGGCCGCCTCGGCCGCCGCGAAGGCGGGGGCCGAGGTGCGTCTGCGCAAGGTCGCCGAGCTGGCCCCGGCCGCCGTGGTCGCGTCCAAGCAGGAGTGGGCCGACCACGTCGAGGAGACCCGGGACGTGCCCGAGGCGTCCCTGGCCGACCTGGAGTGGGCCGACGTGATCCTGTTCGGCACCCCGACCCGCTTCGGCCTGCCGGCCGCCCAGCTCAAGCAGTTCATCGACACCACCGGCGGTCTGTGGTTCCAGGGCAAGCTGGTGAACAAGGTGGTCTCCTCGTTCACCTCCACCTCCACCCTGCACGGCGGCCAGGAGTCCACCCTGCTGGCGCTGAACAACACCTTCTACCACTGGGGCGCCATCATCGTGGCGCCCGGCTACGCCCACCCGGTGCAGTTCGCGCCGACCAACGGCAACCCGTACGGCACCAGCCACGTCTCGAACAACAACGTGGGCACCCCGAACGACGACAACCTGGCCGCGATCGGCCACCAGGCCCGTCGCGCGGTCCAGATCGCCACCGCCCTCAAGGCCGGCCTCGCGGCGGCCTGACCCCTCGTCACCACCCGGCAGCGCAGCGGATGCGGAATTCCCGTAATCCTCTGCGCTGACCGCTTTTCCGGCAACTGACGAAGTCAGTGGACCCTCATTGCCGCAGTCCAGAGCGCTGGCGCAGAGTTCTCGAAAGGAGAACGGTTCGAATTACCCGGCGAAGGGGCAGCGGATGTCGACGGTGACGATCTCCTGGACGGTACCGGTCAATTCCGGGACGGAGTCCGGGACAGCACGGATGGACGCGCACGGGCTCTGGAACCAGCTGATGGACAAGGCCGAGAATCCCGTCCCGTACGTTCCGGCCATCACCGAGTGCACCGTACTCGACCGCTTTCCCGGTGGATTCCACCGGAGCATCGTCCGGGACGGCCGCACCGTGTTCCAGCGCATCGAGATCGAGCCCGGTGACGAGATCGTCTACCGCCAGCCCGGCGACCCCGAGATCCAGGCGATCAGCAACCGGATCGACCGCACCGAGGACGGCTCGCTCGCGCTGACCATCTCGGTGGACCTGGCCCCCGAGGGGATCGAGCGCGCGGTCCGGGAGAGCAGGTTCCTGGAGGCCGCGGACGCCTACTTCACCGACGCGCTGCGCGCCGCGATCGACGAGATCCGGGCCACCGCCGGCCCCGTCGAGCTGACCAACGCCGCCTGAACGAGCGGTACTTGCACATCCACAGGAGGAACCTGATGACCGCACGATTCGACGGCAAGGTCGCCCTGGTCACCGGTGGCGGTTCCGGCATCGGCCGTGCCACCGCGCTGGCCTTCGCCCGGGAGGGTGCCACCGTGATGGTGGCCGGCCGCGAGCCGAGCGAGCTGCGGGAGACCGTGGCCCTGATCGAGGAAGCCGGCGGCAAGGCCGACTGCATCCGCGCCGACGTCACGCACGGCATGGACGTCATCAAGCTGGTGCAGTCCACCGTGGAGCGCCACGGCGGCCTGCACATCGCCTTCAACAACGCCGGTGTGATGGGCCGTCCGAGCCCGCTCGCCGAGGTCTGCGAGGCGGTCTGGGGCGACATCCTGTCGACCAACCTGACCGGTGCGTGGCTGCTGATGAAGCACGAGATCGCCCACATGCGCGAGCACGGCGGCGGCGTCATCGTGAACACCGCGGCCAACATCGGCATCCACGGCCGGGTCCCCGGCTTCGGCGCCTTCGCCGCCTCGAAGGCCGCGCTCTCCACCCTGACCCGGACGGCCGCCCGCGAGTACATCAAGGAGGGCATCCGGATCAACGCGATCAGCCCCGGCACGGTCGACACCGACCAGGGCCGCCGGTACAACGAGACCGAGGAGCAGCGGGACGCCCGGGTCAAGGCCGGCGTGCCGATCGGCCGGGTCGCCCGGACCGAGGAGATCGCGGACACCGTGCTCTGGCTCTCCGGCGACGAGTCCAGCTTCGTGGTCGGCCACGACCTGGTGCTGGACGGCGGGGCAACCGCCTGATGACGGGCATCCCGCGGCGGCTCTCCGAGGAGGGCGTCTCGCTCTGGTTGGACGGTCTCGGCCGCGGCCGGCTGGCCGACGGCGGCCTGGCCGCCCTGGTCGGGGACCGGTCCGTGGTCGGGGCGGTCACCACGCCCGGGGCCGGCCCGGCGTACCACCAGCAGCTGGCCGAGCTGGCCGCCCGGGGTGCCTCCGCGGCGGTCGCGCTGCGCGAACTGACGGTCCGTGACCTGCGCCAGGCCTGCGACCTGCTGGACCCGGTCCACCGGTGCACCGCGGGCCTGGACGGTCTGGTCTCGGCCGCCGTCGACCCGGCCTTCGCCCGCGGCACGCTGGCGGCGCTGGCCGAGGCCCGGACCTTGCACCAGGCGGTGGACCGCCCCAACCTGCTGGTCGAACTGCCGGCCACGGTCGAGGCGTTGCCCGCCGTCACCCGCTGCCTGGCCGAGGGGATCGGCGTGCACGTCTCGCTGGTGCTCTCGCCCGAGCGCTACGGCCAGGTGCTGGAGGCCTTCGTGACCGGCCTGGAGCTGGCCGCCGAGCACGGCCGGGACGTCTCCCGGATCAACTCGGTGGCGGCCGTGCCGGTCGGCCTGCTGGACGCGGTGGCGGACCACGCGCTGGAGGCGGTCGGCACCGAGGAGGCCAAGGCCTTCCGGGGCCAGGCCGGCCCGGCGCTGGCCCGGCTCGCCTACCGGCGCTACGAGCGGGAGTTCGGCTCGGAGCGCTGGACGGTGCTGGCCGCGCTCGGCGCCCGGCCGCAGCGGCTGCTCTGGTCCCGCACCGAGGTGCGGGGCGGCCCCGGGCCGCAGGACACCCGGTACGTCGACGAGCTGGTCGCGCCCAACTCGGTGACCGCGGTCACCGAGGCGACCCTGGCCG
>NZ_JBVJLD010000072.1:0-35062 GCF_055584905.1 Kitasatospora sp. NPDC088742
CGCTGTTGAGTTCTCAAGGAACGGTCACTTCCTTCAGGCCGCCTTCCAGCGGGCCCTCCGGGCGCTTCGTTCTTTCGTGTTTCAAGCTTATCAGACGCTTTCGTCCGACCCGCTCTCGTCTTTCGCGACCTCACGGCCTCTCCGACGTTTCAAACCTTAGCCGATCCCCGCCCCGAAAAGCGAATCCAGCCGCAATCCATATAAACGCACACGACAAATAGACCCAGCCCGCAAAAAAGCACGAACCAGCTCAGATCAGAAGAGGTGTTCCAAGGATTGGCCGCCCCGGGACCGTCCACACAGAACGCGTGTCCGGTGCTCCCTGCCGAGCGACTAGAGAACACTACGCCCGTCTCTTCCCGAAGGCAAACGCCCAGGCCTGCTCCCCGAAAATGGTTCGCCCGTTCGGCCCCACGGGTCGCATCCTCCTCACCATGGACGAACCGAAGCACCGCATCCGTGCCCTGCACACCGCTGAGACCGTCACCGTCTACCAGGCGTACCGCCCGGAGATCGGGTTGGCGGCGGCACGCGACGGGCGCTTCCCCTCCGCTTGGAGCCGGAGTCGGATGACGTGGATCAAGCCGTCGTTCCTCTGGATGATGTACCGCTGCGGTTGGGGAGAGAAGGAAGGACAGGAGACCGTGCTCGCGGTCGAGGTCTCCCGGGCCGGCTTCGAGTGGGCGCTGCGGCACGCGTGCCTGTCCCACTACGAGCACGGGCTCCACTCCGACCAGGCGTCCTGGAAGCGAGAGCTCAAGCGGGCGCCCGCCCGGGTCCAGTGGGATCCGGAACGGGACCTGCACCTCAAGCCCCTGCCGTACCGCTCGCTCCAGCTCGGCCTCGCCGGGGAGGCGACGGAGCGCTACGCGGACGAGTGGACGGTGTCGATCACGGACGTGACCCCGCTCGCGCACCAGGTCCACGCACTGGTGCGGAGCGGCGACCTGGACGCGGCGGCGGCGTTGCTTCCGCAGGAGCGGCCGTACCCGGCCGGACCGGAGCTGCTGGCGCACCTCGGGGCGTGACGGCGGGTCAGCCGACGCCTGGTCAGGAGTGGGCGTGCTCCGCCGCGGGTTGGGAGGGGTCGTACGGGAGGGCCCAGGCGCGTTCGCCGGTGAGGATCTCGGACGGCGGCCAGGTGCTCCGGAGGACGGTGGTGACCGCGGGGGCGGAGCTGTTGAGGACCTTCGGGGTCCGGAGCTCCTCGCCGTGGCGCGGGGAGGAGATGGTGACCGGGGCGGCGAGGACGGTGGCGCCCCATGGGGCGAGGGCGGTGGCGAGCCGTCCCTCGAAGGTCGCGTCCGTGGCGGAGGTGCCGTGGACGGCGTCGGCGAAGCGGGTGTAGGTGTCCGCGTCGACCGAGATCCAGACGCCGAAGCTGACGGTCCGTCCGTCGGTGAGCCGGACTCGGAGCAGGGCGCGGACGAAGCCGCCGAGGGTGCGGGTGAGCACGGTCTGCTCGGAGCGGAAGGTGACGACCCGTTCCTGCTCCTCCTCCGGGAGGGCCGCGACCGGGTCGGGGAGGGTGTGGTCGAAGGCGGGCGCCGCCGTCCCGAGCGGGTCGCCGCAGCTTCCGCAGGCCGGGGTGCCGGCCGCGGATTCGTCGTCGTCGTCCTCGTCCGCCGACGGCCCCTGTACCGCGACCCGGGCCTTCTCGGCGGCCGCGTCCGGGGCCCGGACGGCCAGGTAGGCGAGGTCCTCGTGCCAGGCCTCCGGCGTGAGGCGGACGACCAGGCTGCCGGGGACGGCCGGGTCGGGCACCGGCAGGGCGTCGATGGCGCCGTCGGCCTTGAGCATGCCGAACACGCCCATCCGCCCCAACTGCGTGTCGCCGTAAGGCTGGGCCCGCACGTAGGCGCCGACGTCCACCGCCTCGCCGACCGAGTCGCTGCGGCGGAACAGCTCCTCGCGCAGCATCCCGGCGTGGTAGCGGGTCCGCTGCGTGCGCTTGTCACCGTAGAGCCGACGTCTCAGGTAGAGACCGAGCACGATGCCGATCGGTGCTCCGATGGCGGTCCCGACGATGAGTACGTCGAGCAGGTCAGAATCGGTCATGGTCCGTTCCCCGTCCCCCGTGGTTGTCGGGCGGGAGCGTAGTGAGGACGGGGGCGTCCTGTCGATCGCGAGTTCGACAGGACGCCCGGCGGTCAGGCGGTGACCACGGCCAGGACGAAGCCGTCGTAGCCCTTGGAGCCGACGGTCTGGAGGGCGGTGGCGGTGAGGCGGGGGTGGGCGGCGATCTGCTCGGTGAAGGTGCGGACGCCCTGGACCCGGGGGTCGTCGGAGGCCGGGTCGGTGACGGCGCCGTCGCGGACGACGTTGTCGCCGATGATCAGGCTGCCGGGGCGGGTGAGGCGCAGGGCCCAGTCCAGGTAGGCGGGGTTGGAGGGCTTGTCGGCGTCGATGAAGACCAGGTCGAAGGGGCCGTGGCCCTCGGCGGCGAGCTGCGGGAGGGTGTCGAGGGCGGGGCCCTGGCGGAGTTCGACGCGGTCGGTGAGGCCGGCCCGGGTGAGGTTGGCGGTGGCCACCTCGGCGCAGCGGGGGTCGGCCTCCAGGGTGACGAGGCGGCCGTCGGCGGGGAGGGCGCGGGCGAGCCAGATGGTGCTGTAGCCGCCGAGGGTGCCGATCTCCAGGACGGTGCGGGCGCCGCTGATCCGGGCCAGCAGGTGGAGCAGCTTGCCCTGGTTGGGGGCGACCTGGTGGGCGGGCAGTCCGGCGTCCTCGCTGTCGGCGACGGCTTCGAGCAGGGCCTCGTCCTCCTCGACCAGGAGGGTGTTGAAGTAGTCGTCGACGGCGGTCCAGGTCTGCTGCATGGTCAGTTCCTTTTCGATACTCACTGCGTGCCCGGCAGAAACGTACTACAACCCGGCCCCGTCCGAACAGGCCGGTCTACCCTGGGCGGCATGGCTGAGCCGGTGATCGCGGCGGAACCGTCCGTCGGTGTGGAGGCCCTGGCCCGATTGGTCGCCGGGCGGGGCGTGGTGGTGCTGAGCGGCGCGGGGCTGTCGACCGAGTCGGGGATCCCGGACTACCGGGGCGAGACCGGCAGCCGTCGGCGCGGCTCGCCGATGACGTATCAGGAGTTCACCGGGAGCGAGGCGGCCCGCCGTCGCTACTGGGCCCGCAGCCACGCCGGTTGGCGGACCATCGCCCGGGCCGAGCCGAACGCCGGGCACCGCGCGGTGGAGCGACTGCGCCGCTCGGGCCACGTCTCCGCCGTGATCACCCAGAACGTGGACGGCCTGCACCGGGCGGCCGGCACCCGGGGCGCGGTGGAGCTGCACGGCGGGCTGGACAGGGTGGTCTGCCTGACCTGCCGTCACCTCAGCCCGCGGGCCGAGCTGGACCGGCGGCTGACCGAGCTGAACGGGGCGTTCGCGGACCCGGGCGCGGACACCCAGGCCGACGGCGACGCCGTCCTGCCGGACGCGGTGGTGGCGGGCTTCCGGGTGGCGCCGTGCACGCGGTGCGGCGGAGTGCTCAAGCCGGACGTGGTGTTCTTCGGCGAGAGCGTGCCCAAGCCCCGGGTGGAGCGCTCCTTCGACCTGGTGGCGGCCGGGCAGGTGCTGCTGGTGCTCGGCTCCTCCCTGACCGTCATGTCCGGCCTGCGGTTCGTCCGGCGGGCCGCCAAGGACGGCACCCCGGTCGTGATCGTCAACCAGGGTCCCACCCGCGGCGACGAGTTGGCCACCGCCCGGCTCGGACTCCCGCTCGGCCCGGCCCTCACCGAACTGGCCGACCTGGTCGGCGGCCCGGCCCCCGCCCTCTGACCGTTCGGACACCCGGACCTGCCCGATCGGGCAGTCCTGTCCGGCAGCCCGGATCCCTCCGCCTCGCCCCGTTACCTGAGCCGTCCCGCGCCACGTCCTGATGGGCAACACCGCCACCGGGCGGTCTGCATGGCCGGCATGCGACGACGACAACGGAAGGTCCAACGAAGATGAACGCGCTCCCGTCCGACACGCCTCGCGACGAACTGGCGACGATCGACCTCACCCCGTCCGGCACCGACACCCACTGGGGGCGGCGGGCACGGCGGTCCCGCCGCGGCCGCCTCGCCGGTGGCGTGGCGGCCACCACGCTCGCCGTCGCCGGCCTGGCGGCGCTGCTCGGCGGGAACCTCCAGCCGGCCGGCGCCACCACCGGCGCGGGGGCCGGCCCGGCACAGCTGGCCCCGGCCGCCAAGCCCACCGCGAGCCCCAGCGCCACCCCCTCGGCGGACGCCGGCCTGGTGCCGCTGACCGGCCGCGCGCTGCTCGGCCGGATCCTGGACGCGCTTCCGCCGTCCGTCCCGACCAGCGGCTACGCGGCCCAGACGGCCTACGTCGACGAGGGGGCGAACGAGACCGTCGCCCAGGTCTACCTGACCACCCCGAAGGGCACCGGCATGCTCCGGGCCTTCGTCAGCTCCGCCAGCCCGGACAAGGTCTGCGACGCGCAGAGCGCCTGCCGGGTGGACGGGCGGGGCAACAAGTACACGGTCAGTCACATGGCCGGCAACTGCGTCCAGGACACCGTGATCTGGATGGTGCACACCAACGGCACCGCCGTTCAGCTGAACCTGGCCAGCTGCCTGGCCTGGGACGGCACCGCCAACAAGCCGGGCGTCCTGCCGCTGACCGAGGAGGAGGCGGTCCGGCTGGCCGGTGACCCGGGCATCCGGAACCTGATCACCCCGGCGGCCCGGGACGCCGCCCAGGCCCGCTTCCCGCAGGTGCCGCGCCTGTCCAGCTGACGGCTGGTCGGGGCGTCAGACGCCGGAGATGCCGCTCAGCATGCCGATGCTGCCGCCGACCGGGGTGGGCGGCTGCTGGTAGATCGCGACCGCCTGTCCGAACCGGTCCGGCTCCTGCCGGTGCGCCTCGGGGTAGTCGAACTGCCGGTCCCGCGGACGGCCCATGACGAGCCGTCGGACGGCGGATCTGGTGGTGCTGAGGATGCGGTTCACTGCTGGCCCCCGTGCGTTCCTGTGTTGGCGGGGCCCGACCGGTTCGGGCCCCGCCTTCCACGGTAGGGCCGCCGGGGTGCCGTGGGCAGGTCCGGCGGCACGGAACTGTCCGCCGTTCCGAACGGCGATGCGGAGCGGACGAGTTCAGGAAGTTCAGCGAGGCCTCCAGGGGTGGCCCGGGGCCTGACCACGGAGTGGGACGGGGCTGACCGATCGGGTGCGGCTTGGCACACTGCTCACCAACCCCCACACCACCCCCTCCGCTGGAGCCTCCATGGCACTGCCCCAGGGCGCACTCGGCCACCGCTACCAGGGCGAGCACCCGCTCCGGACCCTGCTCTTCCTGATCCGTCCCGACCGCGCCCGCGCGGCCCTGGCCGTGCTGGTCTTCCTCGCCAAGCACTCGCCGATCTGGCTGCTGCCGCTGGTCACCGCCAACGTCCTGGACGTGGTGGTCGACCACCGTCCGCTGGCCGAACTCTGGTGGAACACCGGCCTGTTGCTGGTGATCCTGGCGCTCAACCTCCCGCTCCACCTGCTCTACGTGCACTGGATGCACGGCACCATCCGCCGGATGGGCACCCGGTTGCGCAGCGGGCTCTGCCACCGGATGCAGCAGCTGTCGATCGGCTTCCACGCCCGGGTCACCGCCGGGGCGCTCCAGTCCAAGGTGATCCGGGACGTGGAGAACATCGAGAACGCCGCCCAGCAGACCGCCGACAACGGGCTGGCCGCCTTCGCCACCCTGCTCGGCGCGCTGGCCGTGATCGGCTGGAAGGCGCCCGCCTTCCTCCCCGTCTTCCTGGTGCTGGTGCCGGCCGCCGCCTACCTGGTGACCAGGCTGCGCACCCGGCTGAACGACCAGAACGAGTCCTTCCGCCGCGAGGTCGAGCAACTCGCGGGCCGGGTGGGCGAGATGACCACCCTGATCCCGGTCACCCGGGCGCACGGTCTGGAGCGCACCGCGCTGCGCCGGATGGACCGCACGCTGGACCGGGTGCTCCACGCGGGCCTGCGGCTGGACCTGCTGAACGGCCGCTTCGGCGCGCTCTCCTGGATCCTGCTGAACGCGATCGGCGTCGGCTGCCTGGCCGGGGCGGCGGTGGCCGCGTACCAGGGCTGGTGGGGCGTCACCCCCGGCGCCGTGGTGATGCTCAGCGCCTACTTCTCCTCCCTGACCGGCTCCGTCACCGGCCTGCTGGCGCTCGCCCCGCAGTTGGGCAAGGGCTTCGCCTCGATCCGCTCGGCCGGGGAGCTCCTCCAGGCGCCCGACCTGGAGGAGAACGCCGGCAAGGCGGAGGTCACCGCCGTCCGCGGCCGGGTCGACTTCCGCGGGGTGACGCTGCGTCACCCGGGCGCGGACCGGCCGGCCGTGGAGGGGCTGGACCTGAGCGTGCGCGCCGGGGAGACCATCGCCCTGGTCGGCGGCTCCGGCGCCGGCAAGTCCACCGTGCTCAACCTGGTGATCGGCTTCCTGCGGCCCACCGAGGGCCGGATCCTGCTGGACGGCACCGACATGGAGACCCTCGACCTGCGCAGCTACCGCCGCTTCCTGTCGGTGGTCCCGCAGGAGCCGGTGCTCTTCGACGGCACCGTCCGGGAGAACGTCGCCTACGGCCTGCGGGACGTCCCGGAGGAGGTGCTCGACACGGCGCTGCGGGACGCCAACGCGTCGGAGTTCATCGACCGGCTGCCGCAGGGCAAGGACACCCTGCTCGGCGAGCGGGGCGTACGGCTCTCCGGTGGGCAGAAGCAGCGGCTGGCCATCGCCCGCGCGCTGGTGCGCGACCCCCGGGTGCTGGTCCTGGACGAGGCGACCTCGGCGCTGGACCCGCGGTCGGAGGCGCTGGTGCAGCGGGCGATGGCCGAGCTGGTGAAGGGCCGTACGGTCTTCGTGGTCGCGCACCGGCTCTCCACCATCCGGGCGGCGGACCGGATCGCGGTGCTGGAGCACGGGCGGCTGGTCGAGCTGGGCAGCCACGCCGAGCTGATCGCGGCCGGCGACGGCGCGTACCGGGCGCTGCACGCGGCTTCCTGACGGACTCTCAGCGCGGGGCGACCATTCATCTACATATGCAGTCCATCGACATATGTCGTGTGATGATCTATGGTGATCCGCACGGCGGGCGGCCGGCTCCGGAGGACGGACGAGCCGTGGGGTGGGCGCCCGCCGCTCACGCACGGTCCGGCGTACCGCCGGACCGGCCCGGCACCCGTGGGAGGACCGCAGTGCATCACCGTTTCCGTACGCCCGGCCCCAGCCTGCTCGGCGTGGCCGTCGCCACCGCACTCGCCCTCGGCCTGAGCGCCCCACCGGCACTCGCCGGAGCCACCGCCGAGACCGACCCGCTGCCCGCGCTGGTCGCCGGTACCGACACCGCCGCCCCCCAGCTGGTCACCGGCCTCACCGACCCGGCCCCCGGCACCGACCCCGCCGCCGCGGCCCGCGCCCACCTGACGGCCCACCAGGACCGCTACCAGGTCGACCCCGGGCAGCTCACCGACGCCGGCACCGAACGCGCCGCCGACGGCCGACGCACCGTCAGGTTCGAGCAGCGCCACGGCGGCGTACCCGTCCTCGGCGCCCGCTACCTCGTCCACCTGACCGGCGACGGCGCCGGACAGCAGGTCGAGTCCGTCGGCGGAAAGTACTTCACCGGCCTCACCGCCCCCACCACCCAGACCGTCCCGGACGAGGTACTGCGCCGACTCGCCGTCGAGTCGGTCAGCACACCGGCGGCAAACCCGGGCGCCACCGCCGAGGACCACGGCCTGGTCGTCCTGCCCGGCGGCAGCGGCCGCCTCGCCCGCCACTTCACCGTCCACGCGACCGGCCCGAGGACCGGCGGTGCACCGGCCCGTGAGGTCTACGTCGGTGCCACCACCGGCACGATCGACCTCTCGTACCCGGCGAGCACCGCAGTCGTCTCGGCGGCCACCGCCCCGACGCCGGGCGCCGTACCTGCCACCGTGCCCGACACCGGGACCGCCACGGACCTCTCCGGCCGCACCCGGACGGTGAACACCGGCCGCCTGCCGGACGGCAGTCACCAACTCGTCGACCTCACCCGGCCCGCCACCATCACCACCTACGACGCGGGCGGGCGGGACTACACCGACTACCAGAGCGGAATCCCCACCGACAGCCTCCCGGCCGGCTCGCCGGGGCCCGCCTTCCCGGCGGCGACCGGCACCAGCGGTGCCACCGACGCCCACCTCAACGCCGGTGCCGTGTACGACTTCTACCGCGACCGCCTGGGCCGCCAAGGCCTCGACGGGAAGAACTCGCCGATCGTCTCGGTCGTCAACACCACGCAGTACGGCGAGCCCCTGGCCAACGCCGCGTGGGACGGCCAGAAGATGATCTACGGAAACGGTGACTCCACCTACCTGCCCTACTCGGCCGCCCTGGACGTCGTCGGCCACGAGATGACCCACGGCGTCGTCAACAGCACCGCGAAGCTGGTGGGCACCGGTCAGCCCGGGGCGATGAACGAGGCGGTGGCCGACTACTTCGGCAACGCCGTCGAGGTGACCGTCCGCGGCATCGCCATGGACGACCCCCGGGCCGGCCTGTACTCGGAGACCCTGTGCCGGACCGGTACCCCGCAGGCCTGCGCGCGGCGCGACCTGGGCGACCGCCGCACCACCGTGGCGGACTTCGTCGGGGACGGGAACGAGGTCGACGGCGGCGGCGTCCACCTCAACGCGACCATCTTCGGCGGCGCGCTCTGGGACATCCGCCGCACCCTGGACCCGCTCACCGCCGACCGCCTGGTCTACCGCGCGCTCACCGAGTACCTCACTCCGCTGGACGACTTCGTCGACGGCCGCAACGCCGTCCTCGCCGCCGGGCACGCGATGAAGCTGACTCGCACACAACTCCGGGACGTCGCAAGGGCATTCGACACCCACGGGATCAAGACCGGCTGGGAGCAGAAGATCGGCCAGGACAGCCGCCGGCTGCTGCCCGACGTGACCCCCGGCTCCGCCGTGGCAGCCGCCGACGGGCACTGGGTGATGGGCATCACGACGGCGGGCAGCAAGGGCAGCCGCCTGTACACCGGCTCCACCACCGGCACCGGTACGCCCGTCGAGCTCAGCCCGGAGGACGGGCGGGCGCACAACCGGCTGGTGGCCACCGACGGCGTCTCCGCCGCGTGGATCGCCTCCGGCGGGAACACTGACGGGCCGCCGGAGTTCGAGGTGCTGTCCCGCTCGCTGACGGGCGGCACCGTCCGCAGCCTGCACCGGTCCTCGGCGCAGTGGCCCACCGAGATCAAGGTCTCCGGTTCCTACGTGGCCGTCCTCGTGAGCGACTTCGCCACCGGCCGGAGCAAGGTCCTGCTGTCCCACGACGGCGCACCGGCCGCCGAGTTCCCGCTGCCCGACGGCCACCGCCTGAGCGGCATCACCCTCAGGGACGGACTCCTCGGCGGCACCGAGTCCTGGAGCACCGCCACGGACGAGGTGTCCGCGCCCACCGTCTACTCCGTCGCGGACGGCCGGCGCACCGCCCAGTACCCGGTCGCCCCGGGCAGTGGCGCCTTCGCCTCCTCCACGGTCCTGGCGGGCGGCCGGCTGCTGTGGGTCGAGACGCCCACCGACCGGACCAAGCGCAGCGCGATCCGCTCGGGCGCCGCCGACGGCTCCGGGGTGACCGACATCCTGCCCGCCACCTCACCGCAGGCGCCCGAGTACACCGAGATCACCGCATCGGACCGGGCCGTCACCTTCAGGGTCCGCGACCTGCTCCCGCCGGCCAACAGCACCAATGCGGGCCTCTCCAAGCTCTGGCAGATCCCGATCACCGGCGGCACGCCGCAACGCGTCTCCTGCAACCGGGGCAGCCAGACCAACGCTGCGGCGGACCAGGGCACCAGGGTGGTCTGGCTCGACTCCACCCGGGGGACCACCGAACTCACCGCCCGCAACCGCCCGGCCGAGGCCTGCTGATCCCGTAGCCGGACCACCGCTCAACCGACGCGCCGCCGCACCGGTGACCTCAGTGCGGCGGCCGTTCGGCCGAGCCGCGCGGGACCAGGCGGGTCGGGAGCTCGGTGCGGCGGGGCGGGGAGCCGTCCCCGGCCAGGCGCCCGAACAGGACGCGGGCGGCGGTGGTGCCGAGGGCCGGCGGGTCCTGGGCGACCACGGAGAGGCCCGGGGTGAGCAGGTCGGCCAGCTCCAGGTCGTCGAAGCCGAGCAGGGCGGGCGGGTGCGGCGGCAGGTGGTGCAGGGCGGCCAGGGTGATCCGGTTGTTGGCGGTGAAGAGGGCGGTGACGGGCTCGGGGCCGGTGGTGAGGCGGGCCACGGCGGCCGCCACCCGGGCCGGGTCGCTCGGGCCGCTCTCGATCCAGCGCTGATCGACCGTCAGCCCGGCGGCGGCCATCGCCTCCCGGTAGCCGCGCAGCCGTTCGGCGGCGGTGTGCAGGTGCGGCTGGTCACCGACGAAGCCGATCCGGCGGTGCCCGTGCCCGATCAGGTGAGCCACGCCCGCCCGGGCGCCGCCCGCGTTGTCGCTGAGCACCGCGTCCGCCTCGATGCCGGCGGCGGGGCGGTCCAGGAAGACCACCGGGGTGCCGGACTCGGTCTCGGGCAGCAGGTACCGGTGGTCGTCCCCGGCCGGGACGACGATCAGCCCGTCCACCCGGCGGGCGCAGAAGGCGAGGGCCAACTCCCGCTCCCGGTCCGGGTCCTCACCGCTGGAGCCGGTGAGGAGCAGGCACCCCTCGGCCCACACCACCTCCTCCACGGCCCGGGTCAGGGCGGAGGAGAACGGGTCGCCGATGTCCTCCAGCAGCAGGGCGACGGAGGCGGTGCGGCCGGTGCGCAGCAGGCGGGCGCTGTCGTTGCGACGGAAGCCGAGCGCGGCGATGGCCGCCCGCACCCGGGCGGCCGTCTCCTCGGTGACCCCGCTCTCGCCGTTGACGACCCGTGAGACGGTCTTCAGTCCGACACCGGCCGCCGCCGCCACGTCCTTCATGGTGGGCCTGGCGGCGACGGGTCGGCTGGTCATACCCGGGAGCATACGACCCGTGCTGCCCGGCTCAGTCGAGCACCAGGGCGGTCCAGGCCTCGGCCAGCAGGCGGTGCCCGGCGGGGGTGGGGTGGACGCCGTCGGCCGCGATGGTGGCGGGGCCGCCGAGGGTGCGGGCCGCCTGGTTGAGCAGTCCGTCGGCGGCGAGCAGCAGGGCGCCGTACTCCTCGGCGAGGCGGCGGACCACCTGGATGCGGGCGTCGAGGTCCGGGCGCCACCCCCACTGGGTGGGGGCGACGGGGAGCAGGAACGGTTCGACCAGCACCAGGCGGGCGGTGGGGTGACGGTCCAGCAGGTCGTCCAGCAGGGCGCGGTAGTGGCCCTCCCAGGGATCGAGCGGGGACTCGATGCCGCCCTCCTGCCACCGCCAGGTGTCGTTCACGCCGATCAGGAGGGAGAGCAGGTCGGGGCGGTGGGCGAGGGTGTCGTCCGCCCAGCGCTCGCGGAGGTCGGTGACGCCGTCGCCGGAGACGCCGCGGTTGAGCAGGGTGGCGTCGGGGTGGGCCGCGCGTAGGGCGGGGGCGGCGAAGGCGGCGTAGCCGTGGCCGAGGTCGGAGGGGGAGGCGGGGTGGCGTCCGGCTCTGGTGATGCTGTCGCCCTGGAAGAGCACGGTCGGGTGCGGTGGCAGGTCGATCGGCATGCGGGCGGGCCTTCCTGACGGTCGGTCGGACGGGGTCAGCCTAGACCGGCCGGGGCCGGTGCGGCAGGCTCCTGGACAACGTTGTCAACGAGGGCGAGAATCACCGGGACCGCACGTCGACCTACCCGCCGACCCGCCCGCCGACCCGCCCGCTGACCCGCACGTGGAGCACCCCGCCATGAACACCCGTCCCTCCGGCTCCCTGCTCGGCGCCATCGACCTCGGCGGCACCAAGATCGCCGGTGGCCTGGTGGACTCCGGCGGCAAGCTGCTGCACCAGGTCCAGCTGCCCACCCCGGCCACCGGCACCGCCGCCGAGATGGCGGCCGCCGTCTCCGCCGTCCTGGACCTGCTGGCCGCGGACCCCCGGTGGACCGAGGTCCGGGCCGTCGGGATCGGCAGCGCGGGCCCGGTCGACATCGAGGCGGGCACCGTCAGCCCCGTCAACATCCCCTCCTGGCGCGCCTTCCCGCTCCGCGCCGAGGTCGCCGCCCACCCGGCGGTGGCCGGACGTCCCGTCGTCCTCGGCGGGGACGCGGTGGCGATGACCGCCGCCGAACACTGGCGCGGCGCCGCCCGCCCCTACCGGGACGTGCTCTGCCTGGTGGTCTCCACCGGGGTCGGCGCCGGGTTGGTGATCGGGGGTCGGCTGCACACCGGGCGCACCGGCAACGCGGGCCACCTCGGCCACATCACCGTCGACTTCGACGGACGCCCCTGCCCCTGCGGCTCCCGCGGCTGCCTGGAGGGCCTGGCCAGCGGCACCGCCATCGCCCGCACCGCCGCCGAATCCGGCTGGCACTCCCCCGACGGCGACACCTCCGCCTCCGCCGTCGCCACCGCCGCCCGGGCCGGCGACCCGCTCGCCCTGGCCGCCTTCGACACCGCCGCCCGCGCCCTCGCCGCCGGCATCGCCGCCACCGCCACCCTCCTCGACCTCGACGCCGCCGTCATCGGCGGCGGCGTCGCCCAGGCCGGCGACCTCCTCTTCACCCCCCTCCGCCGCCACTTCGCCACCTACGCCGCCCTCCCCTTCGCCGCCCGCACCGTCCTCCTCCCCGCCGAACTCGGCACGGACGCGGGCCTGATCGGCGCAGCGGCCCTGGCCCGGGGCTGATCGGTACCCTCGCCTGATGAGCGATCAGGAGCAGTACGCCAGGTACCGCGAGGACTCGAAGGTGCTGGTGCCGCGGTCGGCGGGGTTTGCCCCGTCGCGTCGTTCGGTGCGTGCTCTCGGCGTGCCGGGTGAAGGCCACGCGTAGCGGATCTACTCGGGCCTTCGCCCGGTGCGGCGAGAGTGCGTGCCGGGCGGCGTGCCGGGGCGAACCCTGCCGGCCTCGGCACCAGCCGCGGTCGGGGGCTGTGTCGACGCCCAGGCCGGTCCGGTGACGGTGCGTCTGCCGAAGGCCCTGGCCGAGGCGGCGGTCGCCGCGTGGGACCGGGACGAGTCGGGGGAGTTCGGGGACGAGACGCTGGAGCAGTACGCCGTGCGGGACCGCGCCGCGGAGCTCGCGCTCATCGGCCTCGTCTCGCGGCAGGGCCGGTGGGAGGAGGGCGAGCTGGACGTGGCCTCCGCCGGGGCCGCCGTGCGGGCTTCGCAGTAGCTCCTCCGCCCGGCGCGGCGCTCAGCCGCGTACCCGCCGGGCGAACTCCCTGGCGCCGGCCAGGTCGGCCGCGTTCGGGCGGTGCCGGTTGAGGCCGCCGAAGGGCTTGAACGGGGCCGCGGTGTCGAGGGCGCGGCAGGTGAAGGTGCCCACCACCTGACGGCCGCCGGCTTCGAGGAGGCGGACCAGGGGGCGGGTGAACGGGGCGAACGGGAGCTCGGGGAAGCCGCTGGTGGCGAAGACCACGGCCCGCCCCGGGCCGGGCGGGAGCGAGCGGACCAGGTCCGAAAGGGCGGGCCGCATCCGGGTGTTGAAGACTCCCGAGCCGAACCCGACCAGGTCCGCCGTGGCCAGCTCCGCCGGGTCGGCCTGCGCGAGGGTGAGCACCTCGGCGTGCAGGACCTCCGCCATGGCGTCCGCGATTCGCCGGGTGTTTCCGTGCGAGACCGAGTCGCACACGAGGATGGCCTTCGACTGCATGATCGTGCCCCTTCCGTAGCCGCTGTCGGGGGGAGGACGACACAGCACCACCGAATGTGACAGCGGAACCGGAGAGCCGCCGAATGGTTCAGCGGACCGGCTGGGTGGCTTCCAGGCGCTGGACGGCGGTGCGGGCGGCGGCGGCGAAGCTCCGGAACAGCGGCAGGGTGTTGGCCGCGCGGGCGAGGTGGGTGTTCCTGCCGGGCGCGAACATCGCGGCGCGCAGCTCGGTGGTGAGCTCCAGCTGCGCGCCCGCGCCGAGCAGGCTGCGGTTGCAGATGTTCTGCGGGTGGACGCCGGCGATCTCCCCGGTCGCGGTGGCGGCGCGGATGCCGGCCGCCGCGAACTCCTCGGCCAGGTACTGACGCAGCGTGGCGTTGAGGCCGCCGATCAGGACCGCGGCGGCGCCGGGCTCCAGGCCCGCGTGGGCGGCGGTGCAGCCGTGCACGGAGACGACGTTGAGGCTGCCGGCGCACATCGCGCGGACGGTCAGGTCGTCGCAGTGCGTCGAGGTGACGTGCAGTGCGTCGTTGCCGGAGGCGCGCAGCCCCTCGAACATCCAGAAGTCGTGCAGGGGCCCGGCGGGTGCCGTGGCGCCGGGGCCGGCCGGGGGGTACCCGGCGATGGCGAGGCACAGTTCGGAGGTGCCGCCCTCGATGCCGCCGCCGTGCGGGGCGATGACGGTGGTCCGGACCGGGATCGCGGCCGAGGCCGGGTCCTGGTCGTCGACCAGGTGGCGGCGCAGGCGGCGCCCGTAGTCGACGCCCTCCACCAGCGCGGGGTCCGCGTACAGCGCGGTGTTCGAGTCGTAGAGGTCTGCGGCGTGAACCGCGGCGGCCGGCGGGGCAGCGCCGAGGACGCCCATGGCGGGGGCCGCGACGAGGGCGGTGATCAGTGCACGACGGTCCATCATGTGAGCGGATCCTGGCAGTTCAGCGGGCCTGCCGCCGACAGACACGCGGCGAATCCGCCCGGTGTCTGGTTCATGGACCGGGTCGAGGACGAGGTCCGGGTCTCCCGGGGCTGGATGCGGCTGCCGCCGGAGCCGGAGGACCTTCCCGGCTGACGCCGAACGCCCCCGTCGTCACGGGGTGACGGCGGGGGCGTTCTCGGGCGGGGTGAGGGGGCGTCAGGCCCGGCTCATCTCCTCGGCGATGGCGGTGGCGAAGGCGTCGATGTCGGCTTCGGTGGTGTCGAAGGCGGCCATCCAGCGGACCTCGCCGGTGTGCTCGTCCCAGAAGTAGAAGCGGTAGCGCTTCTGCAGGCGCTCGCTGACCTCGCGGGGGAGGATCGCGAAGACCGCGTTGGCCTGGACCGGGCGGACCAGGGTGACGCCGTCGATGCCGGAGACGGCGGCCTCCAGGCGCTTGGCCATGGCGTTGGCGTGGGAGGCGTTGCGCAGCCAGAGGTCGCCGCTGAGCAGGGCCTCGAACTGGACGGAGACGAAACGCATCTTCGAGGCGAGCTGCATCGACATCTTGCGCAGGTACTTGAGGTTCTTGACCCGCTCGGGGTTGAGGACCACCACGGCCTCGCCGAGCAGCAGGCCGTTCTTGGTGCCGCCGAAGGAGAGCACGTCGACGCCGGCATCGGTGGTGAAGGCGCGCAGCGGCAGGCCGAGCGAGGCGGCCGCGTTGGCGATCCGGGACCCGTCCAGGTGCACGAGCATGCCGTGCTGGTGGGCGTGGTCGCAGATCGCCTTGATCTCCTCGGCCGTGTAGAGCGTGCCGAGCTCGGTGCTCTGGGTGATGGAGACGGCGAGCGGCTGGGCGCGGTGCTCGTCGCCCCAGCCCCAGGCCTGACGGTCGATCAGCTCGGGGGTGAGCTTGCCGTCGGGGGTGGGGACGGTGAGCAGCTTGATGCCGGCGATCTTCTCGGGGGCGCCGCACTCGTCCACGTTGATGTGGGCGGACTCGGCGGCGACCACCGCTCCCCAGCGCGGGAGCAGGGCCTGGAGGGCCACCACGTTGGCACCGGTGCCGTTGAAGACGGGGTACGCCTCGGCGGAGGGGCCGAAGTGCTTGCGGAACACCTCCTGGAGGTGCTCGGTGTACTGGTCCTCGCCGTAGGCGACCTGGTGGCCGTCGTTGGCGAGGGCGATGGCGGCGAGGATCTCCGGGTGGACGCCGGCGTAGTTGTCGCTGGCGAAGCCGCGGACCGCCGGGTCGTGGCGGCGGACCGCGTCCGTCTGGTGCTCGTTCATCGGGCTGTCAGCCACAGGTGCTGTCCGTTCAGTTCTGCTGCGGGGCGGTCCCAGAGGGACGCCAGGGCGTCGGCCAGGTCGGCGGTGTCGGTGAAGCCGGCGAACTTGGCGTCGGGCTTCTCGGCGCGCATCTCCGGGGTGACCAGGGCCTTGATCACCAGGATCGCAGCCGCCGCGGTCGGGACGCCGTCGGGGGCGGTGGTCTCCTTGGCGAAGGAGTCGGCCATGGCCAGCGTCCACGCCTCGGTGGCGGCCTTGGCGGCGGCGTACGCGGCGCCGCCGGCGGTCGGCTTGTGAGCAGCGGAGGCGGAGATCATCGCGTAGCGGCCGGCCTCGCTGCGGACCAGCGCGGGCTGGAAGGCCAGCGAGGTGTGCTGGAGGGTGCGCACGACGCGGTCGTGCAGGAAGTCCCAGTCGTCGATGCGGCTGTCGAAGAAGGTCTTGCTGCCGCGCCAGCCGCCGACCAGGTGGAAGACGCCGTCCACGTGGCCGTGCTCGTTCTCCAGGTGGTCGGCCCAGTCGTGGACCTCCTGGGGGTCGAGCAGGTCGATGACCTGGCTGGAGATCCTGGCGTCCGGGACGGTGACCCGCAGCGCGTCCAGGGCGGCGTCCAGGGCCTGGCCGTCGATGTCGGCGGCGATCACGGTGGCGCCGGCCGTGGCCAGGCGGCGCAGGGTGGCGCGGCCGGCCGGGCCGGTGGCTCCGGCGACGGCGACGACCTTGCCTTCGAGGCTTTCGAACTGACGGTCACTCATGCCGCGATCTCCTGACGGTCGGCGCTGGCGCCGGTGATGCCGGTGGTGGCCGCGATCACGCCGCCGAGCTTCTTGGACAGGGCCTCGAAGAACATCGAGAGCGGGAACTCGTCAGGGAGCACCGCGTCGCAGAGCGCCTTGCGGAGCGCCTTGTCCTCGGCGATGTCCAGCGGCAGCGCCTCGGTGCCCTTGGCCCAGGTGGAGGCCGGGTGGGGGGTGAGGTAGCGGGAGACCAGCTCGTAGGCCGCGATCCAGTGGGCGGTCTTCGGGCGGTCGATGCCGTCGCGGTAGAGGGTCTCGATCTCGGCGCAGAGCGCGTTGGTGACCTCGGCGACCCGGCTCCAGTCGATCGAGAGCCGGTTGTCGCGCCAGCGCAGCGCGTCGTGCTTGTGCAGGTAGGCGAAGAGCAGCTGGCCGCCCATGCCGTCGTAGTTGCGCACCCGGTCACCGGAGACGGTGAAGCGGAACATCCGGTCGAAGAGGATGGCGTACTGGACGTCGCGGCCCTGCGGGTAGCCCTCGGCCTCCAGCTTGACGGCCTCCTTGAAGGCGGTCAGGTCGCAGCGC
The DNA here is from genome assembly GCF_055584905.1 of Kitasatospora sp. NPDC088742. Lineage (NCBI taxonomy): Bacteria > Bacillati > Actinomycetota > Actinomycetes > Kitasatosporales > Streptomycetaceae > Kitasatospora > Kitasatospora sp. NPDC088742. The sequence continues at coordinate 17,238 of NZ_JBVJLD010000072.1, forward strand.
AGCTCCTCCAGGCCGTACATCCAGAACGGCGAGCGCTGCTTGATCATGAACGGGTCGAACGGCAGGTCGCCGTGGCTGTGGGTGCGGTCGTGGACCAGGTCCCAGAGCACGAAGGTCTGCTGGGCGCGCTGCTGGTCGGCGAGCAGGCCGACGGCGTCCTCGGGGATCTCCAGGCCGAGCTGGCGCACCGCGCTGGTGGAGACGGCGCGGAAGCGGGCCGCCTCGCGGTCGCAGAAGATGCCGCCCCAGGTGAAGCGCTCGGGGGCCTGACGGACCGCCACGGTCTCCGGGAAGAGCACCGCGGAGTTGGTGTCGTAGCCGGCCGTGAAGTCGGTGAAGGTGATCGGCACGAACATCGGGTTGTCGAAGCGCTCGCGCTCCAGCTCGGCCAGCCACTCGGGCCAGACCACGGTGAGCAGGACGGCCTCGAGGTTGCGGTTCGGGTTGCCGTTCTGGGTGTACATCGGGAACACCACGAGGTGCTCCAGGCCGTCCTCGCGCTGCTCGGCGGGCTGGAAGGCCAGCAGCGAGTCCAGGAAGTCGGGCTCGCGGTAGCCGGTGTCGGCCCACTTGCGCAGGTCGGCCAGGACGGCGGTCAGGTAGGCGGCGTCGTGCGGGAAGAGCGGGGCGAGCTCCTCGACCGCGCCGAGCACCGACTCGACCAGCGGGTCGACGGTGGAGCGCTGGACCGCGGACAGGTCGATGGAGCCGTCCTTGGCCTGCAACGGGCGCAGCGCCTCGACGGCCTCCTTGAGCCGGATCCAGGCGGGGTGCGCCGCGTGGCCGGCCGGGGTTGCTCCGGAGAGGTCGGCCGCCTCGACGAGCTTGGGCGAAAGATTCTGCATCAGAGACCCACTTAGACAGGAGTTATTTCGACAGGTACACCATAGATTCGAAAGGTTCTCCTGTTCAAGGGGGGTCCCCCCGACACTGAGGTGACATCCGTGCCGTCCACGATGCGGACAGTCACGTGGACTTTGTGGACAGTGGGGCCGATGGGGTGCGAATCTCCCGCCATGCTCCCGGCGGTGATCCACGTGGCCTGCTGCCACCCCGACCTGATCCGGGTGCCTTCCTGTTGTCGCGGCGCCTGCTGACGCCCCGCCGCTGACACCCCGTCGGGAGGCACCGCGGCGGCCGTGCCGTACGCCGACCATGCCCGCCGCCCCCGCGCCACGCCACCGCTGCTGACCCGGTTGGCCGCGCCCTCCCGACGGACAGTCCTCTTCCTGGCACGTCCTCACCCCCTGCCCCTGGAGCCCGCCATGACCCCGGCCGTCCGCCCCGCCCTCCTCGCCCCCGTGGCCGCCCTGCTCGCGGCCGCCGCGCTGCTCACCGCCTGCGCTCCCCAGGAGGAGGCCAAGTCGCCCTCCGCCGCCGGGAGTTGCGAGGCGGGCAAGCTGGCCACCAAGAAGTCCGGCACCCTGACGGTGGGCACCGACAAGCCCGCCTACGACCCCTGGTTCTCCGAGGACGCGCCCGAGAACGGCAAGGGCTTCGAGTCGGCGGTGGCCTACGCGGTGGCGGAGAAGCTGGGCTACCCCAAGGACAAGGTCAGCTGGGTGGTCAGCCCCTTCAACAAGGCCTTCGCGCCCGGCGCCAAGGACTTCGACTTCGACGTCAACCAGATCTCGGTGAGCGCCGAGCGCAAGCAGTCGGTGGACTTCTCCTCCGGCTACTACGACGTCCGGCAGGCCGTGGTCGCGCTCAAGGGCTCGAAGGCGGCCGGCGCCGCCTCGCTGGCCGACCTCAAGAACGTCAAGCTCGGCGCCCAGGTCGGCACGACCAGCCTGTCCGCGATCACCGGGCAGATCAAGCCGTCCGCCCAGCCCGCCGTCTTCGACGACAACGACCTGGCGAAGACCGCCCTGAAGAACGGTCAGATCGACGCGCTGGTGGTCGACCTGCCCACCGCCTTCTACATCACCGGCGCCGAGGTGACCGAGGCCAAGGTGATCGGCCAGCTGGAGACGGCGGCCGGCGGATCCGGCGGGGAGCAGTTCGGGCTGGCGCTGGACAAGGGCAGCGCGCTGACCGGCTGCGTCAGCCAGGCCGTGGACGCGCTGCGGGCCGACGGCACGCTGGCCAAGCTGGAGAAGCAGTGGCTCTCCGACGCCGTCTCGGCACCGGTCCTCAAGTGACCACCGCGCAGCTGGACAAGGACGAGGAGTACCGGCCGTCCGAGCGGCGGCTGGCCCGGGAGGCGCACCGGCGCCGCCGGGCCCGCCGCTCGGCGCTGATCGCCACCGCCAGCACCGCGCTCACCGCGCTGGTGCTGGCGGTGGTGGTGGTCAACTCCCCCGGCTGGGAGCGCACCCGGCAGACCTTCTTCAACGCGCACTACGCCCGCCAGGCCCTGCCCGAGGTGCTGGCCGGCCTCAAGGTGAACCTCACCCTGATGCTGGTCTGCGGGGTGCTGATCCTGGTGTTCGGCCTGCTGCTGGCGGTGCTGCGCACCCTGCGCGGCCCGGTCTTCCTGCCGGTGCGCCTGCTGGCCACCGCGTACGTGGACTTCTTCCTCGGCCTGCCGATGATCATCTGTCTGCTCGTCATGATCACCGGCGTGCCCGCGCTCCGGCTCACCGGCGTGACCACCGACCCGCTGGTGCTCGGCGGGGCCGCCCTGGTGCTGACCTACTCGGCGTACGTCTCCGAGGTGTTCCGGGCCGGCATCCAGTCCGTCCACCCGAGCCAGCGCGCCGCGGCCCGCTCGCTGGGGCTGACCAACGCGCAGGCGATGCGGTACGTGATCCTGCCGCAGGCGGTGCGGCGGGTGGTGCCGCCGCTGCTGAACAACCTGGTCTCGCTGCAGAAGGACACCGGCCTGGTCTCCATCGGCGGCGTGATCGACGCGGTCTTCGCCGCGAAGATCATCACCTCCCGGACCTTCAACTACACGCCGTACCTGGTGTCGGCGCTGGTCTTCATCCTGCTCACCATCCCGATGACCCGGTTCACCGACTGGATCAGCCAGCGGATGAACCGCCGTCAGCTCCAGGGAGGTGCCGTGTGAGTGACACCCCCGTCCTCCGCTTCGAATCGGTCCGCAAGTCGTACGGCAGGGACCAGGTGGTGCTGCGGGACATCTCGCTCTCGGTGCCCGCCCACTCCGTCACCGCGCTGATCGGGGCCTCCGGCTCCGGCAAGTCGACCCTGCTGCGCTGCGCCAACCTGCTGGAGGAGGTGGACGACGGCGCGGTCTTCCTGGACGGCGAGGAGATCACCGACCCGGCGGTGGACCAGGACGCCGTCCGGCGCCGGATCGGCGTGGTCTTCCAGGCCTACAACCTCTTCCCGCACCTGACCGTGCTCCAGAACGTCACCCTCGCCCCGCGCCGGGTGCACCGCCGGGAGCGTGCGGAGGCCGAGGCGCACGCCCTCGAACTCCTCGCCCGGCTCGGCCTGGCCGACAAGGCCCGCGAGTACCCCGACCGGCTCTCCGGCGGCCAGCAGCAGCGGGCCGCCATCGTCCGGGCCCTGGCCACCGGGCCCCGGCTGCTCCTGCTGGACGAGGTCACCGCCGCGCTCGACCCCGAGCTGGTGGGCGAAGTCCTCGGCGTGGTCCGGGACTTGAAGGAGCAGGGGATGACCATGGTGCTCTCCACCCACGAGATGGGCTTCGCCCGGGAGGTGGCCGACCAGATCTGCTTCCTGGACTCCGGCGTGGTGCTCGAACAGGGCCCGCCGGAGCAGGTCTTCGGCGACCCGCAGCAGGACCGGACCCGCCAGTTCCTCCGGCGGATCGTCGCCTCCGGACGGCTCACGCCCGGCAGTTGACCACCCGTCACACCTCAGTGCGCCCCCTTTCACGCCCTGCTCCGCCCGTCCCCGATCGGTGATCGTGGACCGGGTGGGGCGGGATCGCGTACGGAGGGGGCACTGCTGTGCACGGACCGGTACTGGTGAACGCACTGCTCGCGGCGGTCACGGGCGGCACGGCCGGCTACTGCCTGTACCGCCTACGGCGGGGCGGGCAGCGGGAGGCCGACGCCACCGAGGCCGCGATGGGCCTCGGCATGGCCGGCATGGCCCTGTGGCCCGTCCCCCTCTGGGGCTGGCTCTTCGCCGGCCTCACCGCCTACATGCTGGCCGCCACCCTCCTCGGCGGCCGCCACCCCGGCCACCACCCGGGCCACCGCCTCCACCACGCCGTCGGCTCCGCCGCGATGGCCTACACCGCCCTCTCCCCCGCCGCCCACCACGGCGCGGCCGGCCTCCCCCTCCTCACCGGCCTGCTCCTCCTCTACTTCGGCAGCTACACCGTCTGGACCGGCACCCGCCTCCTCACCACCCCCACCGGCCACACCTTCACCGTCTCCGCCCACGTCTCCCGCGCCTGCCGCTCCGCCATGGGCGTCGGCATGTTCGCGATGCTGCTGACCATGTAGGCAGCGACGCAGTACGCGCCCAGGCGGTGTGCCGTGGGTCATGTTGGGCCGGAGCGGGTTCTCCCGGGGCGGTGGAGCGCGTAGGTTGCTGCCATGACGGCTCTGTTCGGTCTGCTGGTGCTGGGGGCGGTGCTGGCCACCGTGGCGCCGCGGCTGTTGGCGCGGGTGCGGTGGGCGGACCGGGAGCCGGTGTTGGCCTTGCTGGTGTGGCAGTGCCTGGTGGTGGCGGTGCTGCTGTGCTGCCTGTTGGCCCTGCTGCTGGCCACCTCGGCCGCGCTGCCGCCGGTCCGGGGCCTGCTGTTCTCGACCGCCCCGCACGGGGTGGAAGCCGCCTACGGCCTGGCCGACGCCGAGGGGTGGGGGCGGCTGACCGCCGCGCTGCTGGCGGCGGGTGGGCTGTGGACGGCGTACTCGCTCTCCCGCGAGGTCCGCTCGGCCCGGGCGCTGCGCGACCGACGCTCCGCCGAACTCGCCCACCGCGCACCGGAGTTTCCCGCGGGGCTGGGCGCCCGCAAGGGCACCGGGCGGGAGCGGCTGGTGGTCCTGGAGAACGTCCGCCCGGAGGCCTGGTCGCTGCCGGGGCCGTCCTCCCGGCTGGTGGTGACCACCGGGGCGCTCCAGCAGTTGACGGACCGTGAGCTGGCGGCGGTGCTCAGCCACGAGCGCGGGCACGTCCGGCACCGGCACCACTGGCTGGCGCAGTCCGCCCAGGCGCTGGCGAGCGGCTTCCCGGGGGTCGGGGTCTTCTCCGCCTTCCGGGACCAGGTCGGCGAGTTGGTGGAGCTGGCGGCCGACGACCGGGCCGCCCGCCGCCACGGCCGGGTGACCACGGCCCTCGCCCTGGTCGAGATCAACAACGGCCGCGGCGTCTTCGGCGCCGCCTGCGCCCCCCAGCACCTCGCCGAGACCCCCCGCCGGGTCGACCGCCTGCTCGCCGGCGCCCCCCGCCTGCCGGTGGCCCACCGCCTGCGCCTGACGGTGGCCGCCCTGGCCGCCCCGGCGGCGGCGGTCCTGCTCGCCGCCGCTCCGGGCCTGGCCAGCCTGCTCTGAGGCGAGTCGGAGCCGGACGTCCAAGTGGCCCTCGCCGAACGGCGGGTGGCGCAGTCGTAGGCCGAGGGGATCCGGTGCGGTGTCCACCGGCCGAGGATCACCGCGCCGGGGGCGCCTGCCACCTGGTTTCCCCACGGGGTCGGGAGACGTACCCGGTCAGCGGGGCCAGGGCCCGCCAGCCGAGGCTCTCGTAGAGGGCCCGGCCCTGGACGGTGGCGCCCAGGACGCCGGTCGAGGCACCGGCCGCGAGGGCCGCGTCGGTCAGGGCGCCCATCACCACCGTCCCCAACCCGCGCCGTTGGTGGGCCGGTTCGGTGGAGATCCGGTCGGGGACGCAGACCGCTCCGGTCAGGCCGGCCCGGCCGGAGGCGGCCGGCGAACCGTCGGCGGCCAGCAGGCGGACGGCGAGGCCGCCGTCGGTCGAGAGGACGAGGGTGTAGCCGTCCGGCGGCCTCACCCGGGACGGGCGCAGGTCGGCGGCCATCAGGAAGCACGGATCGAGCGGCAGCCAGTCGTCGGCCGGGAAGCAGGGATCCAGGGTCTCCGCCGGGAGGAACCCCTTGACGCAGACCGCGGGCTCGGTGACCGAGGCGGCCAACTCGCGGGTGGTGGAGGCGTCCGCGCCGAGCAGGACGTGACGGACCGTCTCCCTCGGCCGCCCGACCTCGACCCGCAGCCCCCAGGGCACCTCCACCGGCTCGCCCAGCCGCCGGGAGACCGCCCACCCCTCGACCCATGACCGCGCCGTCTCCAGCATCGGATCCTCCCCGTGCTCCTCCGCCACCGGACCGACCGCACTGTACGGGAGGAACGTTCACCGGCAATCCCGAATTCGGCCGCCCTGGCCGCGCCCCGCCCGCCTATCGTCTTCCTGTGAACGACGAACTCGCCTCCGCAGCCCGCCTCCTGCTCGACCGTCGCCTGGAGACGGCCCGGACCGCCCTCGGCGCGACCGCGGCGACCGCCGTCCTGCTCCGGGACGGCCGACCGCTCTGGCGGGGCGTCACGGGCTCCGTGGACGGCCGGCCGGCGAGCACCGACACCCAGTTCCGGATCGGCTCGATCACCAAGACCTTCACCGCCGCCCTGGTGCTCCGGCTGCGCGACGAAGGACGGCTCGGCCTGGACGACCCGCTGGCGCACCACCTGCCCGGTCTGCCGGAGCCGGTCGGCGCCGCCACCGTGGGCCATCTCCTCGCCCACACCTCCGGTCTGCCCGGCGGCCCGCCGGACACCTGGCGCCGGGACGGCACCGACGACTTCCCCGCCGGGCTGTTCGGGCAGCCGCCCACGCTGCACCCGGCGGGCGCGGTGCACCACTACTCGGACGTCGGCTACACCCTGCTCGGCGCCCTGGTGGAGCGGCACCGGGAGGCCCCGTGGGCCGAGTGCGTGCACACCGAGCTGCTCCGTCCGCTGGGGATGCACCGCACCACCCGGCTGCCGGCGGCACCGGCCGCCACCGGCTGGGCGGCCGACCCGGAGACCGGCGCGCCCACGGCCGTCCCGTCGTACGACTTCGGCGTGATGTCCCCGTCAGGGCAGCACTGGTCCACCCTCGACGACCTGGTGCCCTGGGCCGCGTTCCTGACCGGGGGTCAGGACGGGGTGCTGGGCGCGGCGACGCTGGCCGAGATGCGCCGTCCGGCGGTGCCGGACGGGTGCTACGGCCTGGGCCTGGAACTCTGGCCGGACCGCCCGGCGGCCGGCGCGGCGGACGGCGCCGGGCCGGGCTTCGCCGGGCACACCGGCTCGGTGCCGGGCTTCCGCTCCGCCGTGCTGGTCGCGCCGGAGGCGGGCCTGGCCGGAATCCTGCTGGCGAACGGCTCGACCCCCCTCCCCGAGGGGACGGCCGCCCTGGTCCGGGAGCTGATCCGGCTGGGCACGGCGGCCTGACGGCCTGACGGAGTATCCCGGGGACCTGACGGAGCCTCAGCCGTCCTGGCACCCGCCGCCGAGGGTGCGGGCGAGGACCTCGCGGTGGACCGGCCGGGCCTCCTCGTAGCGCTGCCGGCCGGCGGCGGTGAGGGTGACGTAGATGCCGCGCCGGTCCGAGGCGCACATGGCCCGCTCGACCAGCTCGGCCTTCTCCAGGCGGCCGATCAGGCGGGAGAGGGCGCTCTGGCTCAGGTGGACCTGGGCGGAGAGGTCCTGCACCCGCAGGCGCGTCTCATGCAGGGGCTTCTGCTCGTCCTCGTAGAGGCGCTCCAGCACCTCGAACTCGCTCATGCCCAGCCCGTGCCGCTCCCCCAGCTCGCGGTCGAGCGCGCAGGCGGTGGCCGCCTGACGGGCCAGCAGCTCGCGCCAGTCGGAGACCAGGTTCGCCCCGCCCAGGGGGACATCGGGTTCTGACACGCGGCCACCGTACCACATGCGCATGAACTTATTGCTCACACATTAAATCGACTTGCATTGAATGCACGTGCATGGAAGTGTCCTCCCCATGACCACAGCACGAGAGCCATCGGCAACCGCCGCTCCCGCCAACTCCCCTGACGCCCCGTCCGTGCACGGCGACGAAGCCTGGAGCCCCCGGCTCTGGGGCACCCTGATCGTGCTCTGCGCCGCCCTCTTCCTCGACGCCCTCGACGTCTCGATGGTCGGCGTGGCACTGCCCTCGATCGGTACCGACCTCCAGCTCTCCACCTCCACCCTCCAGTGGGTGGTCAGCGGCTACGTGCTCGGCTACGGCGGCCTGCTGCTGCTCGGAGGCCGGGCGGCCGACCTGCTGGGCCGCCGCCAGGTCTTCCTGATCGCCCTCGCCGTCTTCGCCGCCGCCTCCCTGCTCGGCGGCCTGGTGGACGACGGCGGGCTGCTGATCGCGGCGCGCTTCATCAAGGGCGTGGCGGCGGCCTTCACCGCCCCGGCCGGACTGTCGATCATCACCACCACCTTCGCCGAGGGCCCGGCCCGCAACCGCGCGCTCAGCATCTACACCGTGACCGGTGCCAGCGGCTTCTCGCTCGGCCTGGTGCTCAGCGGCCTGCTCACCTCGGCCGGCTGGCGCTGGACCTTCCTGATGCCGGTTCCCGTCGCGCTGATCGCGCTGGCCTTCGCCTACCAACTGCTGCCCCGTCAGCCCCGCCCGCCGCGCGGCTCGGCCGGGTACGACATCGCCGGCGCGGTCACCGGCACCGGCTCGCTCCTGCTGCTGGTCTTCACCGTGACGGAGGCTCAGAGCGCGGGCTGGGGCAGCTTGCGCACGGTCGGCTCGCTGGTCCTGGTCGCGGCCCTCGCGGCGGCCTTCCTGGTGATCGAGCAGCGCACCGCGCACCCGCTGGTGCGGCTCGGCATCTTCCGCAACGGCGGCGTGGCCCGGGCCAACCTGACCGCGCTGGCGCTCTTCGGCTCCTACGCGGGCTTCCAGTTCATCGCCACCCTCTACCTCCAGCGGCTGCTGGGCTGGACGGCCCTGGAGATGGCACTGGCCTTCCTCCCGGCCGGTGCGCTGGTCGCCCTCTCGGCCACCAAGATGGGCGCGATCGTGGACCGCTTCGGCACCGGGCGCCTGATGGTGCTCGGGGTGCTCTCGCTGACCCTCGGCTACGCGCTCTTCCTCCGCCTGGACGAGCACAGCAGCTTCACCGGCCTGGTGCTGCCCAGCATGGTGCTGCTCGGCATCGGCTTCGCGCTCGGCTTCCCCTCGGTCAACATCGCGGCCACCAACGGGGTCGACGACGAGGAGCAGGGCCTGGCCTCCGGTCTGGTGAACACCGCCTTCCAGGTCGGCAGCGCCCTGGTGATGGCCGCCGTCACGGCCGTGATCACCGCGGGCAGCGGCGGCGGGGAGAGCGCCGCTGCCCAGCTGGACGGCTACCGCCCGGCCCTGCTGCTGGTCACCGGGATCTCGCTCGTGGGCTTCGTGGTGGCGGCCGCCGGAGTGGCGCTGGAGCGGCGCAAGGCGCCGGCCGCGGCGGCGGTCCCGGACTACGACTACACCCGCACCGCCGCCGGGACCCCGGCCGAGGAGCTGACCCGGAGCTGACCCGGGGCTGACCCCCGAGGGCGCTCATGACGAAGGCCGGGTCCACCAAACCCCCGTGTTGGTGGACCCGGCCCCGTCGCCGTACGCCGGAGGCCGAAGGGCCCGGCGAGCGGCTCCCGCACAGTATATTGGCCGGGAGCCAATCAACGTACGGAGCAGACACGATGGCACCTCGCGGGGAATCGGTCAACGAGGAAATGCGCCAACGTTCCCGACTCCGCATCATGCAGGCGACGGTCGAGCTGGTGGACCTGCACGGGTACGCCAAGACCACGCTGGGCGACATCGCCGAGCGGGCGGGGCTGGCACGGGGGCTGCTGACGTACTACTTCGACAGCAAACGACTGCTGATGCAGGCGGCCACCCACCGGATGATGCACCGGACGCTCTCCGCCTCGCTGGCGGAGCTGCCCGAGGGGACCGGGCCGGAGGCGCGGCTGGCCCAGGCGATCGACGCGGTGCTCGGGCTGGCGCTGGACCACCCGCGGGTGATGCGCTCGCACCTGGCGCTGATCCTCGACCCGGACGTGGGCGCGTTCGTGAAGGACCCCGAGCAGCGCACCCTGGGCGGCATCCTCCAGGGGCTGCTGGCCGCCTGGGGCGCGGCCGACCCGGAGGCCGAACACGCGGTGCTGCGCAGCGCGTTGATGGGCGGGGTGATCGGGCTGCTGCTGCCGGGGGCGGCGGTCTCGCTGCCCCCGATCCGGGCGGACCTGTTCTACCGCTACGGCCTGGCCTGGGAGTCGGGCCGGCCGCCGCAGCCCGAGGCGCCGCCGCGCTACCAGCCGCCGACCCGGGTCTGAGCCGGGCCAGGAGCTGACGATGTGTCAGGAATGCGTCAGGGCAAGGGACATGGGATTGCGCTGACGAGCGCGCGAGAAGCGGATCAGTTGCCGGACAGTATCCGGGTGAGCAGGTCCTTGGTCTGCTCCGGCGTCAGGCTGTCCACGCACAGGCGCTCCATCACCTGGACGTAGGCGTCCACGTCGTCGCGCTTGTCGAGGTAGAGCGCGCTGGTGAGCTGCTCCAGGTAGACCACGTCGGCCAGGTCCTGCTCGGGGAAGCGCAGGATGGAGAACGCGCCGCTCTCCCCCGCGTGCGCGCCGAAGCGGAACGGCATCACCTGGATCACCACGTTGGCCTGCTCGGCCACCTCGAGCAGGTACTGGACCTGGGCGCGCATCACCTTCGGGCCGCCGACCGGGCGGCGCAGCGCGGCCTCGTCGATCACCGCCCACAGGCGCGGGCCGGGCCCGTCGCTGAGCAGCTTCTGACGGCGCATCCGGAGACTGAGGCGGCGCTCCAGCTCCTCCTCGGTGATCACCGGGCGGGTCTGCGAGAAGACCGCGCGGGCGTACTCCTCGGACTGCAGCAGGCCGGGGATGAACTGCACCTCGTAGGTGCGGATCTGGGCGGCCGCCTCCTCCAGACCGACGTAGGTCTGGAACCAGCCGGGCAGCACGTCGTTGAAGCTGTGCCACCAGCCGGACTTGTTGGCCTCGCGGACCAGGCCGAGCAGCGCCTCGCGCTCGGCGCCGTCGTCCACCCCGTAGAGGCTGAGCAGGTCGGCCACGTCGCGCTCCTTGAAGGAGACGCGACCGAGCTCCATGCGACTGATCTTCGACTCGGAGGCGCGGATCTGGTAGCCGGCGTCCTCACGCGTGATGCCCCGGGACTCCCGGAGCCGGCGGAGCTGCGAGCCGAGCAGGATCCGGCGCACCATCGAACCGCCACCGGGCTGGACTGTGGTCATTGCCGTCAAACCTCCGCCGTGAGCAAACAGCGCACAGTCTGCCATCAGTTGAGCGCTCTGGGTGCCGGTACTGACTGATCAATCTGCCACTTCTGCTCCGGCCCTCCCAGGATGCACGTGCATCCGGCGCTTGCATATGCCAAAGGTGCGACTGCACGTGAATCGACTCTTGCATCCGCAGTGTGCGCACGGGACCATGGTGCACGTGCACCTGCACACCCCTGGCACCCCCGCGGGCACCGTGTCGACGTCCCCACGCGCGATTCCGCACACGCCACCGGCCGCGCCCCCGCGTGGCCGGATCGCCGTGTGCGGACGTGGTTCGTCGGCCCGGTGTCCGCGCGGCCGAGCGAGTCGGAGGTGACCGGCATGACCCCGGTGGGTCCCGCCGTGTCCGCCCCCTTATGGGAGGAGCTCTTCATGAGCACCGGTACGGCCATCGCGGCCGACCCGCACGTGGTCAGCTGCACCCTCGCTCCCCGTTTCGAGGCCGTGAAGACGGCCCGGGAGTTCGCCAGGGAGACCTTGCACGGCTGGGGGCTCGCTCCCCTCTTCGACGACATCGCGCTGGTGGCCTCGGAGTTGGTCACCAACGCGCTGCGGCACGCCCTGCTCCAGCGGCCTGACGCCGCGTCGGCGGAGGGCCGCCGGCACCCCGACGCGGTCCGGCTGCCGATGCAGCCAGGTCCCGACCGTACCGTGGAGCCGCGGGCCGACGCACGCCTGCTGCCGATCCGAATAAGTCTGGTGCACCGCTCTCCCCAGGTGGTCTGTGCCGTCAGCGACCCGAGCAGCCAGGGCCCGGTGGCCCGGGAGCCCGACTTCGTCGCCGAGTCCGGCCGCGGCCTGCACCTGGTGGACTCCTTCAGCCGCTCCTGGGGCTGGCACCCGCTGGCCGGCGCGGGAAAGGTGGTCTGGGCCGTCTTCGAGGCCGACGCCGCCGTCGCCGCCGCCCAGGCCGGCACCACCGGCCGCCACCGGCGCTCGGCCTGACGCCCCGTCCCCTGACACCCCGTCGGGCCCGGCTGACGTCCTGCCGGGCCCGGACACGACGAAAGGCCGCCGCGATCCCCTCGCGACGGCCCCTGTTGCCCCGGGTGTCGTCCCGGTCCGGCGGTCCGTCAGCCGGCCAGGTGGTCGAACTCCCCGTCCTTGGCGCCGAGCAGCAGCGCCGCTATCTCCGCGCGGGTGTAGACCAGGGCCGGGCCGTCCGGGAAGCGCGAGTTGCGCATCGCGACGTCACCACCCGGCAGGGCCGCGAACTCCACGCAGTTCCCCTGCGAGTTGCTGTGGCGGCTCTTCTGCCAGACCACACCCTCCAGCTCGGCGGACGGCATGCCGTTGTACGTGGTGTTCTGCATGGTGGATTCTCCCCGACGTGACAGGCGTTCGCCTCACTTGACGTGATGATAGCTCCAGTGCACGTGCATCAGCACGGGTGTTTGCGCGTGCAGCAAGGCGGGCATCATTCCGTCAGCAGGCGCGCTCGCCAAGCGAGTTGGCGCCCCGTATCAGGACAAACGCGGGCCAATCGTGGACATACCGATAACTGCGCGTACTCGAACTCCAGCGGGTTGTCGATCTTCGGGGGTCTCACGAGATGGCTCACGGTCCGTCACCTCTGTCGGATTGTGACGCCGATCACTGTCCGGACTCCGGCCCGGCTGTGGCCGGTGGGGGGAGATGTCCTACGATCTCCGCCATGAGCACAGCAGCCATCCCGGGCCCGGCACTGCCCGTACGTACTCCAGGCTCCCGTGCGCGGGGGCGCCACCGCCGTCCCGAGCGGCCGGAGATCCCGGCGGGTTCGCCGACGCTGGTGCTGGCCGTTCCGGCCACCGCCGGGCCGGAGACCCGCCCCGTGGTCGAGGAACTGCTCTCGATCGTGCGCGGCGAGCAGCCGGGCGTCGAGACCGCCGCCGCCTACCTGGACGGTGCCCAGGACGACGCCCCCACCGTGGCCGGGCTGCTCGCCCGGGCCGCCGAGGCAGGGCTGCCCGCTCCGGTGCTGGTACCCCTCCTGCCCGGCCCGCACGGCTTCCTGACCGGCCTTCACGAGCTGGCCGCCGCGCACGGCGCCACCGTGACCGACGTGCTCGGCCCGCACCCGCTGCTGGCCGAGGCCGTCCACGTCCGGCTCTCCGAGGCCGGGCTGGCCCGGGCCGACCGGGCCCGGCTGTTCGCCATCGCGACCGCCGCCGACGGCATCGTGCTCACCACCGCCGGCGGTGAGGCCGCCGCCCAGGCCGCCGAGATCACCGGTGTGCTGCTGGCCGCGCGCCTGGCCGTCCCGGTGGTCGGCGCCGCCCTCGACGTGCCCGGTTCGGTGCTGGCCGCCGTCAACCACCTGAAGGCGACCGGCTCCCAGCGCCCGGCGCTGGCCCCGCTGGTGATCGGCCCCGAGGTCGACCCGGAGCTGCTGGCCACCGCCGCCGAGGAGGCCGGCTGCCCGAGCGCGGCCCCGCTCGGCGCCTACCCGGCCGTCGGCCAGCTGATCGCCTCGGCCTACCTGGCGGCGCTCCCGCAGCCCGTCTTCGAGGAGCAGGAGGCCGGGGCCTGACGCTCCGGCACCCGGCAGTACGACGGGGCCCCGTACGGTTCGCAACCGTACGGGGCCCCGTCGCGTCCAGCCATGAGTGGACTCAGGAGACCGGCGCCGCGTCCCGCAGGGCGATCCTCGGGGTGACCACCGCGCGCGGCGGCACGGCGCTGGTGGTCGGGGTCGGGGCGCCCGAGAGGTGGATCTCCTGGGCCTGCTCCGCCCCGGCCTTGCGGAGCACCACCCGCTTCGGGGCCGGCAGCTTCGGGTCGAGCCAGAGCTCGGCGCCGCTGAACTCGCAGTCCAGGATGGCGATGTCCTCCGGCGCCCCGCCGTCCACCGCGCGCAGCGCCACGCCCGCCTTCCGGTAGCCCGTCAACTTGCTGCGCGTCACCTGCACCGTCTCGCCCGGGAGTTGGTGCAGCGCGGTGGAGACGGCGTAGTCCGACTGGCCGGCCGCGTCGATCAGCAGGCCGTCGAAGACGGTGCCCTTGTCCCGGCCGAGGGCGTGGATCGCCACTCCGCCGGCCGCATTGCCGTACAGGACGGTGCCGTTGTAGTCGAAGTCGTTCAGGTAGGCGCCGTGCTCGATGCCCCAGCCGCCGTTGTGGTAGGCCACGAACTGGCCGACGGTGTGGTGGAATTCGGCGTTCAGCCAGACGAAGATGCCGTTCTCCAGGTTGTTGTGGGCCAGGCAGCGCTCGAAGGTCCACACCCCCTCGCTGGTCTCCGGCCACTCGTAGCCGGAGGCGCCGTTGGCGCCCTGGACGCCGACCGCCACGCAGTCCCGGGCCACCCCGCCCTTGCCCGCGCCGAGGCTGAAGCCGGTCAGCCGGTAGCCGCGCGGGTTGGGGTCGAACCGGGTGCGGGAGGCCACGCAGCTGTCGTAGGTGATGTCGTTGGACGGGCCCTGCGGGGTGCGGGTGTCCAGCGGGCCGTCCCACCAGTAGGCGTCCTCCCAGGTCTGATGGGCGATGCAGGAGCGGAAGGTGATGCCGTGACAGTTGTGCGGGACGAAGGCGTGGCTGCCGGTGTCGCGGACCACCACGCCCTCCACCACGGTGCCCCGGGCGGTGTCGCCGAGCATGTGGAAGTGCAGCCCGTACCGGCCGAGCACCGGCTCGGTGACCGGCTTGCCGGCCCACTTCTCCTTGCCCGCCGAGCGCGGTCCCATCCAGCGCAGCGCGGCGTAGCGGACGTCGGCGCGCTGGTTGCTGGTGATGTGGACGTGCGCGCGGCCCTTCTCGGTGCCCTCGACCCGGACGTTGCGGGTCAGGTTGAGCACCTCGGCGCCGACGCTCACCCCGCCGCCGGTGGTGACCTTGGGGTGGGCGTACCGGAGCGGGCCGTCCAGGCTGACGGTGGATCCGCTGACGGCGGCGACGGTGCGGTGGTCGTAGCGCTCGGAGAAGCCCTCGGCGTCGGGGGTGCCGGTGGGGGTGACGGCGAGCTCGTCGCCGACCTGCCAGCCGGCCGGGGCGGCGGCCAGCCGGATGCTGGTGTCACCGGCCTTCAGCGGGCCGGCCGCGCGGACCCAGGCCGTGCGCTGGGCGCCCGCCAGGCGGAGCCGGCCGGAGCCGGTGACCCAGAGGCCGGTGTCGCTCGCCACCAGGGCCATGCCGCCGCCCTGGAAGCGGCCCTCGTCGACCGTGGGGAAGCGGACGGCGTGGACGGTGGCGGCGGACTGCGGGGCGAGGGTGAGCGCGCCGCGGACCTCGACGTTGCCGTGGGCGGTGAGTGAAACCGGACGATCCGGGGCAAAGGTGAGCGAACCTGACGGTTCGACCAGGAGCGAACCGACCGTCACGTCGCCGTCCAGCACCACGTGGTCGGTGATCCGCACCGCCGCGCCGGGGCCGGGGGCGGCGCCGCCGCTCCAGCCCGCCGGGTCGGACCAGTTCCGCGGCCGCACCGTCTCGGCGGGCGAGGGCGCGGCCGAGGGGGACTCACCCGGTGTGGCGGAGGCCGAGGCGGACGGGATGTCAGAGGCGGCCGGCGAGGCGCCGTGCGTATGCGGAGTCTCCGTCGGCGGTGGCGGCGGGGCAGCCGAGGGGGTGTCAGGAGTACTGCCCGCGCGCCGGACCACCTCCTCCACCCCGACCGCCGCCAGGGCGGTGCCGATCGCCAGGCCGATGAGGAGCTTCCGCCGGCTGACCTTCGCCGATCCGTTGTCCGCCGGGCCCGGCTGGGGCCCTCTCGCGTGCCGCATGACCCGAAGCATAGGCAAATCCCTTTCACCGCAAGGAATTTGAACAGAATCGATCGAAATCGACTTCCGGATCGACAGCTTCCGCTTCATGAAGAGTCGGTAAAGAAACCATGATCACCGTCACAGGGGTTTGCGGTTTGAACTTAACTCTGCCTAACGTGACGCCCTGTTCGTGACCACACGGACCCAGCCCCTCCGGAACGCCGAATCCTGCCGCCGGACGGGCCGGCAGCTCATCAGCACCGCGGCAGGGGCGGGGGAACCACAGGTAAGTCGCCTGACTTCGGTCGTATATGACCGATTTCAGGCTTGGGGTGAAGCCGTGCTCAGGCACGGCCGGGCAACTCCAGCCCGAATCCGACAGCTCACCTCGCAGGCGTGGGAGAGGAACGCGTCTTCGTGCTGTCCAGCACCACTTCCAAGCGTGCCCGCCGACTCATCGCCGCCACCGGCGTCGTGGGCATCGGCCTCACCATCCCGACCCTCACCGCCGGCTCCGCCTCGGCCGCCTCCGTCTCCACCTGGGACAAGGTCGCCGCCTGCGAGTCCACCAACGACTGGTCGATCAACACCGGCAACGGCTTCTACGGCGGCCTGCAGTTCACTTCCAGCACCTGGGCCGAGTTCGGCGGCAAGCAGTACGCGGCGCAGGCCAACCAGGCCACCAAGGCGCAGCAGATCGCGATCGCCGAGAAGGTGCTCGCCTCCCAGGGCCCCGGCGCCTGGCCGGTCTGCTCCGTCAAGGCGGGCCTGACCAAGGGCGGCGCCGCCGCCCAGGTCGACACCTCCTCGGCCACCACCGCGGCCCCGCGGGCCGCAGCCCCGCAGGCCCCCGTCGAGCAGCCCGCGGCTGCCCCGGCCACCTCCTCCGCCTCGGCCAAGAGCTACACCGTGATGGCCGGGGACTGGCTCTCCACCATCGCCCAGCAGCAGAACGTCGAGGGCGGCTGGGAGAAGCTCTACGAGCTCAACAAGGGGCAGCTCCCCGAGGGCCCGGACATGATCTACCCGGGCCAGCAGCTGGTCCTGGGCA
This sequence comes from Kitasatospora sp. NPDC088742, assembly GCF_055584905.1. Classification (NCBI taxonomy): domain Bacteria; kingdom Bacillati; phylum Actinomycetota; class Actinomycetes; order Kitasatosporales; family Streptomycetaceae; genus Kitasatospora; species Kitasatospora sp. NPDC088742. The sequence goes on from NZ_JBVJLD010000072.1 coordinate 34,195, forward strand.
ACGTCGCGGTGGCCACCCCGGCGCCGGCTCCGGCCCCCAAGTCGGCCGCCCCGCAGTCGGGTTCGTCGACCACCAGCACCAAGGCGAAGAAGTCCGCCACCGAGCAGACCACGACCGTCGCCACCGGATCCAAGGCCGCGGCGCTCAACTTCGCGCTCTCCAAGGTCGGTCAGGCCTACGTCTACGGCGGCAGCAGCAACGGCGGCTGGGACTGCTCCGGCCTGACCCAGGCGGCCTTCCGCCAGGCCGGGATCTCCCTGCCCCGCGTGGCCAACGACCAGGCCGACGCGGCCACCCGGGTCTCGCTGGACAACCTCCAGGCGGGCGACCTGCTGTTCTGGTCCAACAACGGCGCCAACTCCGGCGTCTACCACGTCGCCATCTACCTGGGCGGCGGCAAGTACGTCGAGGCGGCCAACCCCCGCGCCGGCGTGAAGACCGAGACCATCGCCAACTGGGCCCCCGACTTCGCGGGCCGCGTCTGACGACGGTGTGCTGATCCGACGGCCCGAAGCACCGCCCCCGGAGACCTGGTCGGCTCCGGGGGCGGAGCCGTATCCTGCCGCCATGGCCAAGGTCACCGTCTCCCTGGAAGCCGACTTCGCGATCGAGCTGATGCTCCTCGCCGGCACCAGGAACCCGCAGGACGCCGTCGAGCTGATCCTCCGTGACTACCTCGCGCGCTCGCACCGCACCGAGGCCCGCACCGGCGACGCCGCCGACGAGAGCCGGCTCACCGAGCCCAGGGGCGGTGTCGTCCAGGACGGCTGAGGGCCGGGCACGGCACTAGGGCCTGTTTCAGAAGTGGATCAAGGTCATGCGATGATCTTGATCCATGGCTCGGGGAGATCTGACGGACGCCCAGTGG